>DATICK010000331.1:0-13148 GCA_035456865.1 Sulfuricaulis sp. | reverse complement strand
AACTCGTTGTAACCTTAATACCCATAATAAATGCTTCCGGATACACCAGGATGTGCGGGCTTAAAACAACATAAGTCGCCATGATAGTGACGGTGAACCATAGTGCATTCCAATCGGCCAACAATTCCCAGAATGAACTGCCATTGCCTCGTTGTCGTACCATGACATAGGCAAGCACTGGCAGAAGGCCGAAACCGATCAGGGGCAATCGGAACGCCGCCGCGGCACCAATGGCAACACCGGAATAGACAAGAAGTTTCCTGTATCTGGACGGTTCCGACTTCAGCAGCTTGGCGGCCATCAATGTGATCAATATCACCAGAAACGCGCTGATGGCGTCGGGACGGACGGTTTGCGTCGCGACGATATGCGCCGGCGCGATGGCCAGAACCAGCGCAGCAATCAGCCCCGTCTTCCGGTCATACAACAAACGGCCGCACTCGTAGACCAGCAGCACGGTCAACAATGCGAGGAAGACTTGCAGATACCGGGCAACCAGGATGGCATTGGCCAACGCATTGAAACCACCAATGAACTCTCCGAGCATGTTACCGAAATACATGCACGCGCGGAGTATCAGAAAATAAAATGTACCGCCGTAGATAAACTGCTTGGAAACGAGCTGGCCTTGAGAAAGCCATTGCGCCCAAACAAGCAATGGAACCTCATCCGGGTGATAGGAATATTGCGGATGAAGCGAGTTCGGCAACCCCCAATCGATGCCATACAACCTGAGAAGCAGTGTAAGCACCAGAATACTGCCGAGACTGGCAAAAAAAATTGCCCTCCCCTTGCCTAGGTTGATTGCCTGATTCCCCATCGTGTCACCTGAAAAGTTGGAATTGTAATCTCTGCTATACTTTCCACTGTTATTTCCAACTTGACATCGAGTTGCTTGGTTGTCTGTTGCTTCTGATTGATTCCTTGACTCACTACTGCAATCACAATTATTGACCACTCGTCGCCTTTATGCCAGGAAAGCTGTTTAATTCACCGATTCAGCATCTGCTTGTTTCTCTGCACCGGTTCGCTTCTGCACGACTGAATTTGCACGGCGGTGTATTTGGCAGGGCATATCGGCATATTTACTTCACTTACAAGGCAGTCATCGACAGACATCTTATTGCCACAGCCTGCAAACTGGCGAAACCGCGTACTCTTGTCGTGGACATTGGCGCCAACATCGGCTTCTTTTCTGTAGTGCTGGCCCGGCAGGCTGACATTGGCCTGCTTGCCTTTGAGCCGGACCGGCAAAACTTTCAGAATCTGGACAGGTCGGTTGCTGAACATGCTCTCGACTCCCGGATACGTCCTTATATGATTGCGCTTTCTGACACGACCGGTACCGGTTCGCTATATCTGTCCGATCTGGCGCCAACGGACCATAAACTCATCAATTCGCGTTCCTCCCGGAGCGTCGAAATCGCCATGACGCGGCTTGATGACTTTTTTGCACAGCATGCCGAGCTCGCGAAAACGCCGGTTTCGCTCATCAAGATTGACGTCCAGGGCGCGGAACTGATCGTGTTGCGCGGCATGCATCAGACACTCAGAACCAACAACTATCCTCCAATCCTGGTCGAATACTCGCCGGACGACCTGGAACACGCAGGCGTGGTCCCGGGGGAATTCTTCAGCGCCTTCGAAGCGCTGGGATACCGCCCGCATACGCTTCCAGACCTCAGCCCGCGACGCCCGGACTGGTTCATCGACAACACGCGCGGTGCCTACCGGGACCTGGCCATGATCCATACCGCCGTTTCCTGAATTACTCATGTTCATCAAAATACCTCCCGCTGACCTGGTGCGACTGACCGACGCGCAACACGAGCGGAACATGTATGCGCATCCGAACCCGGTCGCGCGGAACATTTTCTGGCAGCGTCTGGAAGTCGGCTACCGCCTGCTGCAAGACATTCCTCCCGGGTCAAAGGTGCTGGATTTGGGCGGCGGCAGCGGGGCTTTTCTTCCCACGCTTGCACAGCGTTTCGTGGACGTTTCGGTTGTGGATTTGGACCTGAATGACGCGCGGCGCGTAGCGACTCATTATCAGCTGAAGAATGTGCAGCTTTTCGAACAGGACATTACGACCTGGAGCAGCACTGAAACGTACGATCTGGTGGTCACCATGGATGTGCTGGAGCACTTTGCTGACAAATCGTTACCGCGCCGGTTTCTCGACAAGCGTCTCAAACCGAACGGCCTGCTGCTCGTCAGTCTGCCTACCGAAAACTGGCTGTATCGATTGGGACGCGTTGTTCTCGGAAAGACCAAACCCGCTGATCATTACCATCCCGCGCATGAACTGGTGCAGTACTATCAGGACGCCGGCTATACCCTGCTGTCACGACGTTCTGTTCCGAGGTTCGGCCCGTTCGCGTTGCCCTTGTTTTACATCGGACTCTTCCGGAAACCCGGATAGACGCAAGCCATCCTATAATCAGGTCAGGGACAAACGGATTCACCGGACACCAAGGATTGCATGCGGAATCTTCTCGACGACGTAAAACGGCATCTCGGCACGAAGATCCATGTTCCACGCCATGTCTATGTGCTCATGGCCATCCTGCTCGTGGCTTTCGATCTGCGCATCGAGTCGGTGGTCAATACCGTGGTGGATACGCCGGTTCGGGCCGACGCGCGCGAGTATGTGCTGTACGCGCACAATCTGAAAAACTACGGAGTCTACTCGCGTTCCGACACGTTCGCCGCCAGTGGACAGGCCGATCCGGTGCCGGACGCGAAACGCGCGCCGTTTTACCCGCTGTTCCTTGCGCTGTTCCTGGACAAGCAACCAACCACCGGGAATATCGCCTTGATTCTCCGGGTCCAGGCCGTGCTCAGTACGCTGACCGTGCTGCTGGTATTTTGGCTCAGCCGCCGTTTCCTGCCGATACCGATGGCGCTCACGGCATCGGCACTGACGGCCATCAGCCCACACCTGGTCACGATGAACATCTATCTCCTGAGCGAAACGCTTTTCTGTTTCCTCGTCGTGCTGACGATGCTCCTCATAGCCACCACGACGGAAAGATCCGGCATGACGAAGCCGGTGCTTGCCGGGTTGGCGCTCGGCGCAGCGGCGCTGACGCATCCGATGCTGCTTTATTTTGTGATCCCGTTGGCGATTTTTCTTCTCTACAGATGGGGCCGGAAACCCGGCTGGAGAAAAGTCGCCGTGGTTGTTCTGGGCTTCAGCATCCTGTACGGAGCGTGGATAGCGCGAAACATAAACACCCTGGGCGCGCCTGGCGATAACACCCTGATGCTGGCGGGACTGCGCTCGGGGGTATATGCCAACATGATGTACCGGAACGATCCACAGTCCTACGCCTATCCATATCGCTTCGACCCTCGCTTCGAGGAAACCTCCAAGGACCTGTCTTCTGTCATGACCGAGATCGGACGCATGTTCAAAGAGGCGCCTGTCGAAGAGCTGCGCTGGTACCTGCTTGGCAAACCGCTCCTGCTATGGTCATGGGGCAACATAGAAGGGCCGGGTGATGTTTTTATTTACCCCGTGGTCAGCACGCCTTATCGTTATTTGCCGCAATTCAAGGCGACCCACGCCTTGATGCAAGCCACTCACTGGATTTTCGTCGCGCTGATGGTGGGAGGAATCTGTATCGCCTGGCTGCCGTCGCGCTGGTCGGGGTTTTCGGATGAAGCACTCTTTGTCGCGCGCGCCATCTCCATCCTTTTATTGTATCATGCGATAGTCATGATGCTCAGCTTCCCGCTGCCGCGATATGCCGTTCCCATGCGCCCGTTCCTGCATGTCATGTCCATGCTCCCTGTCGCCGTGACAGCCGGATGGTTCCTGAAAAAACGACCTGTCCAGCCGGGAGCCGGCTGAAACATGCGCGCGGAAAATCCGATCACAAACCGGACGGTTACGATGAAAACAGCGGTATTGCTTCCTTGCCACAACGAAGGCCCGGTCATCGCCAAGGTGATCAAGGCGTTCCGCGCGGCATTGCCGCAAGCCGATATCTACGTATACGACAACAACTCCACAGACGATACGGTTGCCAATGCCACGACCGCGGGCGCCATCGTTCGACGCGAACCCATGCAGGGAAAAGGCCACGTCGTACGGCGCATGTTTGCCGACGTGGAGGCCGACCTCTACGTGCTGGCCGACGGGGATGGAACCTATGACGCGAGCATCGCCCCGCGCATGATCGATCTCCTGATGAAGGAAAATCTCGATATGGTGGTCGGCAGCCGCGTCCATGGAGAAAATACCCGCAGCTATCGCTTCGGCCACCTGTTCGGCAATCGTTTTCTGACTGCCACGGTCGGCAAACTATTCAAGAGCCGGTTCCATGACATCCTGTCCGGCTACCGTGTCATGTCGCGGCGGCTGGTCAAGTCATTTCCAGCGCTTGCCAGCGGATTCGAAATCGAGGCGATGCTGACCATTCATACGCTCGATCTGCGCCTTCCCTATGCCGAGATCGAATGCCCGTACTCCGAGCGGCAGGAAAGCACCACCAGCAAGCTCAACACCATACGTGATGGGATACGGATTCTGGGCACGATTGTGTTGCTGTACAAAGAGTTCCATCCGTTCCGTTTTTTCAGCGCCCTGTCGGCTCTGCTGGTGCTGATCTCTCTGGCCTTAGGTATCCCGGTCGTCATCGAGTTCATTGAAACAGGATTGGTCCCGCGGGTTCCAACGGCGATTCTCACCACCGGCCTGATGGTGCTGGCCGGCATCGGACTGACCTGCGGCCTGATCCTGGACTCGGTAAGCCGTGAACGCCGCGAGATCAAACGACTCCATTATCAGTCCCTGCTCTCGCCCCACGAGGTCGCTGCCAGCGGTCATTACACGGCCGGTCATCGCGCTGATCGCCGTAATTAGCCCAAAATGGACGGAAGCCCGACCTCGTCTTGTTTCATGCCAGCCTGGTGTTTAGAATTGCCGGCCTGATTTGACACCACGATATCGGGGCGGTAGCTCAGCTGGGAGAGCGCTGCGTTCGCAATGCAGAGGTCGAGGGTTCGATCCCCTTCCGCTCCACCAATCCCGCGAATGGCCGGAAATACCGGCCATTTTTATGCCAAAGCAGTGCGCCGCCCAAGCGCGTCGCTCATGCCCGGGCGGGTCGCCGCTTGCGCCACTCGAACAGCCATTCCTGGCCGGGATGTGCGATGCGGCGGCGAATCCCTCCGGTCGCCCTGCTAGAATAGCGGCACGCCCCGGTAGCTCAGTGGATAGAGCGGCCGCCTCCTAAGCGGCAGGTCGCCGGTTCAACTCCGGTCTGGGGCACCAGCTTCAACGAATGATTTATCTCAACCTTCTCTTGGGGAGACCGGTTTGCTGGAAGCGGTAGATCTTGAATGCGTGCGCGGCGATCGGCCGCTGTTCAGCCAGCTTTCCTTCCGCCTCAAACCGGGCGAGCTGATGCACGTCACCGGCGTCAACGGCAGTGGCAAGACCACCTTGCTACGCACGCTCTGTGGATTGACACACGCCGCCACCGGCGAGGTGCGCTGGAACGGCTCGACCATTCAGGAATTAGGCGACGACTATCGCAGCCAGCTCGCCTACGTCGGTCACAGTAACGGCATCCAGGGCGAACTGACGGCGGAGGAAAATCTGCGCGCCGCCGCCTGCCTCGGCACCGCCACCGAAACGACGCGTATCCCGGAGACACTCGAGCGCCTTGGGCTCGCGCCGTACCGGCACTTCCCTTCCAAGGTTCTGTCGCAGGGCCAGAAGCGTCGTCTCGCGCTCGCGCGGCTCGCGATCCTGCGGAAATCATTGTGGATCCTGGACGAGCCCTTGAGCGCGCTCGACGTGAACTCGGTAGTCCTGATGACGGAAATCCTGATGGAGCATCTTGCCCGGGACGGCATGATCATCATGACATCGCACCAGGAAATCGGCGTCGAAACAAAAATCATGCTGCAGCTGCAACTCGACTGACATGCCCGGTTTTCTGAAAGCCATCGGCTGTCTCCTGCGGCGCGATCTGACCGTTGCGCTGCGTCGAAGCACCGACGTGCTCACACCGCTGGTCTTTTTCATTATCGTCGTGAGCCTGTTTCCGCTCGGTCTCGGTCCCGAGCCCGCGGTCCTGCGAATCATCGCGCCGGGGGTCATCTGGGTGGCGGCGCTGCTCGCCACCATGCTCTCGCTCAACCGGCTGTTCGCCAACGATCACGCCGACGGAACGCTCGAACAGATGGCGTTGTCACCCCACCCGCTCACCGTCCTGGTTTTGACCAAGGTCGCCGCACACTGGATGCTGACCGGCCTGCCGCTGGTGCTGATCTCACCGCTGCTCGCGGTGCAGATGAACCTGCCGGAATCGGCCATGGGCACGCTTATCCTCTCGCTGCTGCTCGGCACGCCGGTCCTGAGCCTACTCGGTGCCGTCGGCGCGGCACTGACGCTCGGCCTGCGCGGCGGCGGCGTGCTGGTTTCGCTGCTGGTACTGCCGTTGTATACTCCGGTGCTGATTTTCGGCGCCGGTGCCGTCGCGGGCGTGATCGCCGGCATTGACATTGAGGCGCATTTTTCCTTACTGGCCGCTTTTCTCGTGTTGGCCCTGACGTTGACACCCTGGGCCACTGCCGCGGCATTGCGCGTTTCACTGGACTGAACCATGCAATACATGCATAAGTACGCCTCACCAAAATTCTTCTACACCCTGGCAGGAAAACTGACTCCGTGGATGGCGGCATTGACCACCGTACTGCTGGTCGCCGGCCTCTATCTCGGCTTGTTCGTGGCGCCCGCCGATTACCAGCAGGGTGAAAGCTACCGCATCATGTTCATCCACGTGCCGGCCGCGTGGATGTCCATGTTCATCTACGTGTGCATGGCCGGCGCCGGCGCCATCGCGCTGGTCTGGAACGTCAAGCTCTTCGAGATGTTCGCCGGCAACTGCGCGCCCGTCGGCGCCTCGTTCACCTTCCTCGCACTGGTGACAGGTTCGCTCTGGGGCAAGCCGATGTGGGGTGCGTGGTGGGCCTGGGACGCGCGCCTGACTTCGGAACTTATTCTGTTTTTCCTGTACATAGGTTACATGGCACTGGAAGCCAGCATTGATGACCCACGGCGCGCGGCGCGCGCTTCCGCGATCCTGGCGCTGGTAGGTGTGGTCAACATTCCCGTCATCCACTTTTCCGTGGAATGGTGGAATACGCTGCATCAGCCGGCCTCGGTAACCAAAATGGGAACGCCCTCGATTCACCCGAGCATGCTCGCACCCCTGCTGCTGATGTCCCTGGGCTTTACCTTCTATTTCTTTACGGTGGCGTTGATGCGAATGCGCAATGAAATCCTGGAGCGGGAGCGGCATACGACCTGGGTAGCGCAACTGCTGGGGTCCAAATCATGAACTGGTCGGAGTTCATCCACATGGGCGGTTACGGCTTTTATGTCTGGAGCTCCTATGGACTCGCACTGCTGGTTCTGCTCCTGAACCTCTATTTACCGCTGCGCCGGCGCAAGACGGTCCGGCGCCTGCTGCACGAATTTTTGCGACTCAAGGAACAAACCCGATGAAGACAAGACACAAGCGCCTGGCGATCATTGTCACCGGCGTAGTTGGACTGACCGTTGCCGGTCTTTTCGTATTGAATGCTTTCCGCAGCAACCTCGTATTCTTCTATTCCCCCACGGAGGTGCTGGAAGGCAAAGTAAGCATTCCGGCCGGCAAGACCATCCGCATAGGCGGACTGGTGGAGAAAGGCTCCGTGCAGCGTTCTTCCGATGGCCTGAAAGTCGACTTCATCGTCACCGACCTCAACAAGAAGCTGCCGGTTCACTACGAAGGCATCCTGCCAGATCTGTTTCGTGAAGGTCAGGGTGTCGTGGCGCAGGGACGGCTGCAGACAGGCAACACCTTCATCGCCAGTGAAGTACTCGCCAAGCACGACGAAAAATACATGCCGCCGGAGGCCGCGCAAGCGCTGAAGGGCGGAACCTTTGCGCCGGGCAACGAGATCAAAAAGCCATGAAGAAATATATCGTCCCTCTCATCATCTTCGTGTCGCTGGGTCTGCTGCTTGCCTACGGACTGAAACTCGACCCGCGTCGCATCCCCTCACCGCTGATCGGCAAACCGCTGCCCGCCTTTTCACTGACTACCGTCGCCGATCCCGCGCGCAAGGTGAGCAGTGACGATCTGCGCGGACGCGTCTACCTGCTCAGTGTCTGGGCCTCGTGGTGCGTGGCCTGCCGCGAGGAACATCCGCTCCTAAACGACCTCACCAGCCGCAAGGCCGTGACCATTATCGGGATCAATTACAAGGACAAGCGCGAGGACGCGCTTCGATGGCTGGGTGCGCTGGGCAATCCTTACGAGCTGAGTCTCAGCGACCACGATGGAAGACTCGGCATTGATCTTGGCGTCTACGGCGTGCCGGAAACCTTCGTGATCGACAAACAGGGCGTCATTCGTTACAAGCAGATCGGTCCGATGACGCCGGAAGTGTGGGAAAAAAAGCTGGCGCCGTTGATCAAGGAACTTTCCTAGTCGAGCCGCCTGCGGCGGCGTTTTTACTTGCGGTTCTCCGCACCGCGGGTGGGTTTCTTTCTTTCATCGTGCAAAGAGAGAAACCAAAGAAAGCACGCCCTGGAGCGCGCGAAAGCTTCCTTCTTGCCCGGGTGCGCCGATCCGCGGCGCACCCGTTCGGCGGCGTGGAAGTCCGCCGGACTTCCACGAAACCTCCGCCTCACCCTCGCCCCACCGGGCGCTCGCCAACTCGCCGGGCACGAAATACGCGCCTCGGGCTCAAACACGGTATCGCTTGAAGACCTCGGTGGGGCTGTGGTACTCGGCGCGCGCTACGGGGATCTGAAAAAACCGGCGCCGGTTGTTGAGTTCTTTTTTTTCTTAACCCCGTATGGCGCACCCGAGCCCCGCAAGGCTTTGGGCGAGCGCCCGAAGGCGCGCAGACAGGAAGTCTGCGCCTGACTCGCGCGACAGGATGTCGCGTCGAGTCAGCGCGGGACCCAAAGCCGCGGAGGCGAGGAACAGTGCGCCATCCGGGGTGCCCTTTCTTTTGGTCGCTTTTCTTTGGGCAAGCAAAGAAAAGCGACCCGGGGTGCAGGGGCGGAGCACCCGCAAATAGCCTTTAACATCGCCGTAGGCGATTCGACAAATTATTTCGAAGCACTCAAGATGGAATGGCGCTCACGCCGTTCCGTACTTCGTCTCCACCATGATTCCGATCTCTTTCAGAAACGGCGTCGGCAACACGCCGCCCGCGCTGACGATAACGGCTTCGTTTTTAATTTCAATCATTTTTCCCGTCTGATCGAGCGTCACTTTGTCAGGTTCGATTTTCTTGACATTCGATTGCAGCAGCACTTTTATCCGGCCGCCTTTTTCTGCTTCCTGCAATCGCTGGCGGTTCTTTTCCTTCACGCGCCCAAAGGCCTCGCCACGGTATGAAAGCGTCACGGTTGTGCCCGGTTCATCCGCGATGGCGAGCGCCGCTTCGAGCGCGCTGTCACCGCCGCCGACGACCAGGACGTGCTGGCGGCGATATTGCTCCGGGTCGATGAGGTTGTAGACGACTTTCGGCAGTTCCTCGCCCGGCACATCGAGCTTGCGCGGCGTGCCACGCCGGCCGATGGCAAGCAGGACGGCTCTTGTCTCATAAGAATTGCGTGCGGTCTTTACGATAAACCCGTTTCCTTTCTTGGTGATTGTCTCCATGCGCTCGCTGAAATTGATTTTGAGGCCGGTCTTTCGGGCCGCGCCCTGCCAGAATTCCAGCAGCGCTTCTTTGCTGATCGCGCTAACCTTTACCTTGCCAATAATAGGTAACTGCATCGGCGCGGTCATGACGATTTTGTTGCGCGGGTAGTGATACACGGCGCCGCCGAGCGAATCTTCCTGCTCGACGGTGACAGACCGCAGCTTGTGCTCCATGGCGCCGAGAGTGGCGGCCAGGCCGGCCGGCCCGGCGCCGACGATGACCACGTCGAGCGCGAAATTCCTGTCCTTCAATTTGCGGATGGATTCCATCGCCTGGCGGCCCTGCTCCACCGCTTTGCGAGTAAGTCCCATGCCACCGAGTTCCCCGGCGATGAAGATTCCCGGCACATTGGTTTCGAAATTCGGATTGACCCGAGGAATATCCATGCCGCGCTTGGCAGTGCCGAAAACAAGCGTGATGGCGTCATGCGGACAAGCGGCCATGCACGCGCCGTGACCGATACATACGGCAGGTTTCACCAGGTGCCCTTTGCCTCTGATGAGGCCGATGGCCTGCTCCGGACACGCGGTGACACAAGCCCCGGAACCGATACAGCGATTGGGATCGAACACCGGATGCAGCGAAGCCGGCTCCGTCAGCCCGGCCTCCACTGACTCTTTCATCTGCGTGACGTGGTGCTGTTCATTCTTCCTGTGACGGCGCAGGTAAAAGAACAACACCATGGCCAGCGGGAGGAGATAAATCAGATATTCAGTCAAATTCTATTCCATGTAGGGCTATACACGTCCTGTGACCATAATACTGGCGACAGCGCGGCCACGGGCCATCCGCTTGTCAGCCGGATCATGCGTTTCATGCGGTTAATCATGGCATTTCGGGCATAGACACACTTTAATTGCATGTAATGGAACGACTTTATGGTTCCATGGCTGTCGCGATCCGTATCGCCCGAGCCATGGTGCTAAGGATAGATCAAGAATAATTGTCCCGCCTCCGGGCGGAAGCAGTTGCAGGGGAGAATGATGGGTCACGAGCAGGCGATCATACGCACCGCCAAGATACCGGTGCGGCCATCCGAAAATTCCGAATCACGCAGTAGTAAGCCACTGCCATGGGCCGTTGTGCCGGTCACGGTCCTGCTGTTGCTTGCCGTTTGGGCGGTACGGGAAGGCCACTACTACGAACCGGGCGACGATTTCGGTTACTACCTCGGCGTCGTCGGTGGCGTGATGATGCTCGCCCTGCTGCTCTATTCGTTGCGCAAGCACATTCGCTTCATGCGCAACTGGGGACCCACCAAGCACTGGTTCCGGCTGCACATGATTCTGGGAATCGCCGGACCGACCTTGATACTTTTCCACTCCACGTTTCGTGTCGGCTCGATAAATGCGACGGTTGCGCTCAGCTGCATGCTGCTCGTCGCCGGGAGCGGCATCATCGGCCGGGTCATTTACCGGAAGATCCATCACGGCCTGTACGGTCGCAGCGCCACCCTGCAAGAAGTTCAGACGAACCTCGGCATTATCGGAGGCGACGTAAAATCAAAATTTCATTTCTCTCCCCGCATCGAGAAACGTTTGAAAGAATACGAGGCCTCCACACTCGCCGAACACAAAGGTGCCTGGTCGAGGGTCTGGTCTTTTGTCACCGTGGGGATGCGCGCCCGCTGGACGTACTATTCGGTAACCCGCGATCTGCAACGCATCGGGAACACCCATGCCGAGGAGCATGGATGGGACTCCGAAAAACTTGAGAAACGCATGGTGGCGGGAAAGACGGCAATCCGGATGTATCTGGATGCCATTATCGACGTGGCACGATTCAATGCGTATGAACGATTGTTCTCCCTGTGGCACATCCTCCATGTTCCGTTTGTGTTCATGCTGATTATCAGTGGGATCGCGCATGTCATTGCTGTACACATGTATTAACACCATCAGGAACGACGGGCTTGTTACGAACCTTCATCACATGGCTCACGATCGCCTTTTCTCTCGTCTTCCTGCCAGCTTCCTCTCGTGCCGAATCCCTCGAGAGCGTGCTCATGCCGGGCAAGGTCATTGAAGGCCATGCGAACGTCGAGACAGACTGCAAGAGCTGCCACGCGCGCTTCAAGAAATCCGCGCAGAACGCCCTGTGCCTGGACTGTCACAAGGACGTCGCCAAGGACGTTGCCCAGAAACAGGGCTATCACGGCCGCCTTACGGAACAGGAGTGCCGGGTATGCCACACCGAACACAAGGGGCGCACGATGAACATCGCGCCGTTGGACGAGAAGTCCTTCGACCACAAACTCACTGACTTCATGCTAAAGGGTGGGCATACGAACGCAAAAGTCTCATGCCGCGATTGCCACAAGCCGAAGGTCAAGTTCCGCGATGCGCCATCGGACTGCTTTGCGTGCCACAAGAAGGACGACAAGCACAAAGGCAGCCTGGGCACCCGATGCGCCGACTGTCACCAGGAAAGTGACTGGAAGAAAACTCTTTTTGATCACAGCAAGACGAAATTCCCGCTAACCGGAAAACACCGGGATGTCGTCTGCAAAGACTGTCACACCGATCCAAAGTTCAAGGGCGCACCGACGGCGTGCGTCGCCTGTCACAGGAAGAATGATGAGCACCAAGGCAAATTCGGCACCAAGTGCGAGAGCTGCCACAACGACAGGGAGTGGAAGATGATCATCTTCAACCACGACAAGGATACAAAATACCCCTTGCGCGGGAAACATCGCCTGGCGGCATGTACCAATTGCCACACGGGTTTCTTATATAAGGAGAAGCTCAGAACCGCCTGCGTAATTTGCCACAAGATCGACGACGACAAGAAAGGCCACAAGGGACGCTTCGGTGAAAAGTGCGAGTCCTGTCACACTGAAAAGGACTGGTCAATCACGACCTTTGAACATGACCGCGACACCAAATACGTGCTGCGTGGCAAACACATCACGGCCAAGTGTGAATCCTGCCATGCCGGCATCCTGTACGTGGAAAAACTCAAGAAGACGTGCATCGCCTGCCATAAGAAAGATGACGACCGCAACGGACACAAGGGTAAATTCGGTGACAAATGCGAATCCTGTCACGTCGAGAAAAGCTGGAAGACCACTGCTTTCAACCACGACCGGGATACCAAATACCCCCTGCGCGGCAAACATGCCGAAGCCAAGTGCGAATCCTGTCACACCAGCCCGCTGTTCAAGGACAAGTTGCCAACGACTTGCATCTCCTGCCACGAGAAGGATGACAAACACAAGGGCCAGGAAGGCCAGAAATGCGAGTCCTGCCACAATGAGCGTGACTGGAAAAACAGCAAGATCGATCACGGCCTGACCCGTTTCCCGCTGCTCGGGAAACACGTCAAGGTCGAGTGCAAGAAGTGCCACCTGACGCCCGCCTTCAAGGACGCGGGCATTGCCTGCGTCGGCTGTCATGAGAAAGACGACAAGCACAAGTACA
>DATICK010000330.1:0-6337 GCA_035456865.1 Sulfuricaulis sp. | reverse complement strand
TCCTTGCCCGAGCGATTTTTTCCGGTGGTGGAAATCGGACCGGACTGCCAGGATCACCTGCTTTGCGTGAATCTGTGCCCCACCGGATCCCTCAGTTCATACCACGATGGCGACGACAGCGGCGTGAGGTTCGATGCGGTGCTCTGTATCGCCTGCGGCCAGTGTCAGGCGATGTGTCCGGAAGGGGCGGTCCGCGTACAGCCACAATCCAGGCATGACTCTCCACCGGGAAAACCCGTTACGCTCACTCGTCACACGCGGCGAACTGCGTGAAATGCGGCGAGACATTCTCTGCCAACGGGCGCGAAAAGCGTTGCGCGACGTGCCGCAAATCCAGGGACTTTGCCCGCGCCGGTTTCGACAGCTTGTTTCGCGATACCTCCAGTCGAGAAACGGCATAGGAGAAGCGGCGCAGGGACACCCCGGTTGCGGAGCCGAGGAAGCAATTTGCAGGGTACAGGCCTAAGGATGGAAACTGGCGACACAAACACTAAGACATCGAATGCCGACGGTTACTCTCGACCCTCGGCGGCCTGCAGTTCCTGCGGCGTGTTGATATTCACGAACGCGTCCGCCGTGTCTGAAAAATCCGCCAGCGCCGCATTTTGCCATCGCATCCATTCGCCGGCTTCGCGGCCGCCACCGACAAGATAATCCTGTAATGACGGGGCCAACATACGATGCACCAGCGCAAACACCGGCTCCATCCGCGCGCCGCAGGTGGCAACGGCCAGTTGCGCCTGTTCGCGCACCAGGGCGGTAATGAGACGTTCAGCCAGATCGGAAGGCGGCGCCGGCGTGTCGCAGGGCGCGCTCTGCACGAACGGCGTGTCGGCCGAGCGCAGCGCACTCAGGATTCCGGCGAGCGGACCGTGAAAGTCGCCGATCGCATCGGCGATGACGGGAACGCCGTAAGCCGCGTAGGTTTCCCGGTTGCGGTTGGCGCTGACGATGAGACGGCCGACCTGCGGCCGCAGTATCAAGATGACATGCTCAAAGAGCGGCCGGCCATGCAACGGGACCAGCCCCTTGTCTGCGCCGCCCAAGCGGGTTCCGCGGCCGCCGGCGAGGATCACGCCAGTGATGTCGGAAACAGGGATGCCCGTTGAGGATCTCCCGGCCATGCGTCAGCGGGTCATGAAAAATCCGTGTTCAGCGGAACCGTCATGACCGTTTCTCCGGGCCTGAAACCGGTGCTGTCCGCCTCGACACGAATGAAGCCGTTGGTCTCGCGCAGCGGTCCGAGCATGTGCGAACCTTGGCCGCGCAGCGCCGTGGCCATGAGCTTTCCGTTTTCGCCGACCAGATGCGCGCGCACAAACTCGGTGCGTCCGGGATGGCGGCGGAACTCGTTCGTTGCCGTGGCGGCGAGCTGGGGCAGGCGCGGGACACCGTGATGCCAGGTGATGAGCGCCGGCTCGACGAACAGTTTGAACGTCACCAGGCTCGACACCGGATTGCCGGGCAGCGCGAAGAAATGCGTGCGCGTTCCCACGCGCCCGAAGGCGATGGGTTTCCCCGGCTTGATTTTCACTTTCCAGAATTTGATCTGGCCGATCTCGGCGAATACCTGCTTGACCAGATCGTGATCGCCCACCGAGGCGCCGCCACTGGTGATAATGAAGTCGAAATCCGCGGACGATTTCAGCAGCGCGCGCAACGCCGCTGGCTCGTCACGTACCGTGCCGCCATCCACGGCGTCCATGCCCAGGTCGCGCAACAACAATATTGTCGCCAGCCGGTTGGATTCGTATATCTGTCCCGGTCGCAGCGGTGCGCCGGGCGCCACCAGTTCATCGCCCGTGGCGACCACCAGCGCGCGCGCCGAAACGTAAACCGGGATTTGCGCCACGCCGGCGGCGGACAACAACGCCAGATCGTAAGCCGAAAGTCTGCGCCCGGGTTGGTACAGCGCGTCACCCTGGTGAAAATCCTCGCCACGCCGGCGCAGGTGGCTGCCTGGTTGCACGGTTTTGGGAAAGACCACCGTATCGCCTTCGAGCTTGATGTCTTCCTGGATCACGACGGTATCGGCGCCCTCGGGCAGCGGGGCGCCGGTGAAGATGCGCATCGTCGTGCCGGCGGCCAGCCGCCCCGGGGCGTCGCCGCAGCGGCACTCACCGCGCCGCGGCAACACAAATCCGGCGGCCAGCAGATCGGCCACGCGCAGCGCGTACCCGTCCATGGCAGAATTATCGAAGGCGGGGTTGTCCACCTGCGCGTGCAGTTCACGCGCGACAAAGCGGCCATGGGCCTGCGCGAGCGATGTCATTTCCATCGCCGCCGCCGGTGTGACTTCGGCGAGAATCGCGGCGCGGGCTTCTTCCAGGGTCAGCATAAAGGAAGCCCTACTCCGCTTCGCTTCGTTCGTCCTGTCATCATGTGGGAAGCCCTACTCCGCTTCGCTTCGTTCGTCTTGTCATAAGACGAAACGGTAACGTATTTCGCTGCCTAGGCCTAGACAGCGGCTTCAAGCGTCGCATTTCAGCAGGGGAATAATACTCAGGAATGTGTGCGCAGCGGTGCCCGCGACACCAGGGCGCGCGCTTCCTCGGCGCTTTGCACCCCGATGGCCACCAGCACGCCGTCCACCACCAGCGCCGGGATGGTTTGGAGTTGCAGGCGCTCCGCGAGCTGCCGGCCTTCGGGCTGGTCCAGATTCACCACGGAGAAATCCAGCTCGCGCTCGGCTACTACCCCGCGCCAGACCTTCTCGGCCTGATCGCATGGGTCACATGCGTCGGAAACCAGCAACTGGACTTTCATTCCTCGGTTTGTCTCGTCAGAAGGCTGTCCACCGAGCTGTGGAGTGGCAGCGCGTGAAAAGAATGTGCCCGCCACTTTGAATCGAGACACCGCCCACGGCATTGACCTTGGTCAAGCGGCCCTGTCTGAGGTTATGATTGCTCCATGAACCGACCCCCGGAGGCAGCCCGCGAATTGCGCCGCGCTTACCTGTTCGCTGACATGGCGGATGAGCATCTGGCTGCACTGGTACAGGGCCTGCATGATATCCATCTCAACGCGGGTGACACGCTGTTCCGGCATAGCCAACCCGCCGAGCGGTTCTTCTTCCTGCGCGACGGCATGGTGAAACTGTTTCGTCTCTCACCCGAAGGCGACGAGAAAATCATCGAGATCATGCAACCGGGCCAAACCTTCGCCGAGGCGGTGATGTTCATGGGCACCCAGGGACGTTACCCGGTGAGCGCCGAGGCGGTGAGCGAATCGCGTCTCTACGCCATCGATCAGAAGGCATTTCTCAATTTATTGCGCGAATCGCACGAGGCTAGCTTCGGGCTGCTCGCTTCCTTGAGCCGGCGGCTGCACATGCTGGTGAACCAGATCGAAAGTCTTACGCTGCAAAATGCCACCTATCGTCTCGTGGCATATCTGCTCGAGCAGATCCCGCGCGACGTCAAGACCTCGCCCGAGGTGCAGCTCACCACCCCCAAGGGCGTGATCGCCTCGCGCCTCGCGATCCAGCCCGAGACGTTGTCGCGCATCCTCGCGAAACTGCGTCAGCGCGGATTGATCGAGGTGCATGGCAACCATATCACCGTGCGCAACGTGCAGGCGCTGCGCGATCTAGTGCACCTGCCGCCGCAGGATTGAAAGCGGCATCAGGGAAAAAACATGAGTAAAAAAACCAAAGGCCCGTTCGTTGTTCTCAATGTCGCGGTGCTGACGGTCTCGGACACGCGCACGCGCGAAAACGATAGCTCCGGCGATCTCATTCAAGAGCGGCTCGAAGCCGCGGGACACAAGGTCATCAGTCGCGTCATTCTCCAGGACGATGTCGAAAAACTGCGCGGACAATTACGCGCCTGGATGGCGGACAAGGACGTGGATGCGGTCATCTCGACTGGCGGCACGGGGCTGACGAAACGCGATGTCACTCCCGAAGCGTTCGAACCGCTATTCACCAAAACCATCCCCGGCTTCGGCGAACTGTTCCGCTGGCTTTCTTATGAAGAGATCGGCACTTCCACGATCGAATCGCGCGCGCTGGCCGGCGTGGCCGGCGAAACGCTGGTTTTTTGTCTCCCGGGCTCGACCGGCGCCTGCCGTACCGGCATGGACAAGATCATTCTGCCGCAATTGAATTCAACCACCGGGCCCTGCAATCTCACCGAGATGCTGCCGCGCATCCGCCACGATCCCGCACCAAAATCAATATAATGACAGGACGAACGCAGCATAGCGGAGTAGGGCTACATTGATGACAAGACGAGCGTAGCGGGGCTTCATTTATGACAAGACGAACGAAGCGCCAGCGAACTAGGGCTACATTTACGACAAAGCTCACCCACCTCAAGCCATCCGGCGAGGCACACATGGTGGACGTGGGCGGAAAAGACGTCACGGCCCGCGAGGCCGTGGCCGAAGGGCTGATCCGCATGCAGCCGGAAACCCTCAGGCTCATCATTGAGGGCGGGTACAAAAAGGGTGACGTGCTCGCGGTCGCGCGCGTGGCCGGCATCATGGCGGCGAAGAAGACCGCGGAACTCATCCCGCTGTGTCACGCGATTCCCCTGACTTCCGTGGATATCGAGCTGACGCCGGACGAAGCACGCACCGCGGTGTATTGTCGCAGCACGGTACGCACCCAGGCCCGGACCGGCGTGGAGATGGAAGCGCTGGCGGCCGTTGAAATTACCCTGCTCACTGTTTATGACATGTGCAAGGCCGTGGATCGCGGCATGACCATCACCGACATTTGTCTGGTGACAAAGATGGGCGGGAAATCCGGGACGTGGGTGAGGGGCGAGGGCTGGGGCGAGCGGCACGAGGAGCCGGGAAACGAAGAGTAAGTTAAGTTAAGTGAAGATGCGCCGCAGAACCGTTTTACGCCTCACTTCTCGTTCCCTGCCCCTCACCTCTTACGTCTCGCACCCATCGGCGTTATGCTGTTGACAGACCAAACCCTCACACCAAGGAGGCGTTTATGCAAAAAAACGTCGGTCATCCCGTCGATAAAGCGGTGCGCATCATTATTGGTATTGTGCTCCTGAGCCTGGTCTTCTATCTAGAGGGCGACATTCGATGGATCGGGTTGATAGGGGTTATTCCCATACTCACGGTGGTTTTCGGCTGGTGCCCGGGCTGGGCTGTGCTGGGAATCAACACCAGCAAAACCAAATAGCGCGCCCCGCCGCGCCGGAAAATGCCTGGCGGCCTACAAGCGTGCGGGTGGGCGGGATATGAGCGCGCAGTGCACTAATTATCACAGGACGAACGGGAGCGAAGCGCAGCAAGGCCTCATCGATCTCATGCATTGCTTCCCGTAAGAACATACAATACGCGCTCGCTGACCGGCCCCTGATAGGAACCAAGCAGCGGATCATTTTTCTGAAATCCGGATACCGAGTCTTTCATGTCGCTACCTGAATCAACGCCGATACTGGCGCTGAACCACGGCCTCAGCTTTGCTGAGCTTTTCACACCGGAAGGTCTCCAAAAAATCGACGTTCTGTTCCTGGAGCGGCTGCGTGCGCGCCACGCCACGGCGCACGACACCCTGATCGCCTGGCGCGAGGGCCGCGAGAAGCTCACGCCGTTGCAGGTCAGCGAACTGCTGCTGACTTGCGGACCGGTGCTGGACAATTTCATCGCCGGCCTGTTCGGCATCAAAGAGACCATGGAGGTCGCGCAACAACGGACGCTTACCCACGACCCGGTGTTTCATTTCAAGAAATTTTTCGTGCAACGCCGCGCGCGCCGGCGCCTGGTGAAGAAAGAGGAATTTGAAAGTTTTACCGTGCTAGACGGCTGGCTGACGCAAATGCTCAAGCTGGCGGCACGGGATGCTTCCGACCGCGAGCTGGCGATTGCCGAATACGGCGGGCAACTGCTCAAGGACGAAAAGACCCATGCCGAGGCCATCGAGAAACTCACGCGCTGGTGTATCCGCGCGCTGACCGTCCCGGAAGGCAAAGCCGCGGTGAAGGGCTGGGTCAGCTTCCGCCTGCCGGAAGGGATCGATCACCAGAAGCTGGTCCCGATCGTACCGCTCCACGACGATGCCGGGCGCGTCGCGGGGCCGCCCGAGCATCTGCGCGCACGCGACGGCTTCAAGCTTACCGACCTGCGCATGAATGCGCGGGAGGTGCAGAACGAAATCCATTACTGTATCTACTGCCATGACCACGACGGCGACTTCTGCTCCAAGGGTTTCCCGGAAAAGAAGGGCGAACCGGACAAGGGGCTCAAGGTCAATCCGCTGGGGGTAACTCTTACCGGCTGTCCGCTGGACGAAAAAATCTCCGAGATGCACAGCCTGAAAAAATCCGGCTGCACCATCGGGGCGCTGGCGATGATCACGGTGGACAATCCG
>DATICK010000329.1:0-9970 GCA_035456865.1 Sulfuricaulis sp. | reverse complement strand
ACGAGGTCTTGAAAATTTATTTGCTGACCGAATTGTCCAGTTTAGTGTCATTTTCCCGGCGTATACCAGATTGGCGACGTGTAGGCCCGCTCCTGAAGCGTCATCGCCGTGCCCTCAAGGGGCTTCACGCCGAAGCGCTTCGCGTCGTAGGCAGTCCAGCGGGGCGTCGGGATCTCGATCACGCGTGCGTAGTAGAATGCCTTGAGCGCCGGGTCGAAATCAGGGTCCTTCCAGACAGTGATCAGCTCAGGCGCCCCAATGGTATTAGTCCAGCTTGCATTCGCCACATCAACTGTGCTGCCGACTGCTGTTTTGCAGCGGCCGTCAGCTTCGATCTTCCGTCCGCCTGACACAGCCACGTCGTAGATGCGCTCCTGCAGCTTGCCGTTCTCTTCCACCCAACCTTTGATGATCTGGATGCGGTCGAGGTTCGCGCCCATTGGGTCTTTCAATGCCGCAGCAATAAACGTCGGTGACTTGCCCTTCGGCGCGTTCCTGATATCACCGCCCATGGGCACGCCCTTGGCATAGCCGATGGCAGCAGGCAGACGGTTGTTCGCGTCAGCCGGCTCGTAGTCCCAGCCGCCGAAGAAGCGCACGATCATGCGCGGGCCGGTTGTGGCGTAGGTCTCGCGGCGCTGCATGGCGTCGAAGATCGCCCCGCGTGTGTTCTCTATCGCCCACACGCCTGCATACCCGGAAGCAGCGACCTCCCAGTCCATTACCGTTATGCCAGTCTTGGGATTCTTGAAGAAGGCTTTGGTCATGCGCTCGGGGCTTGGCTCCTGCGGCGCTGTCTTGCCGAAAAAATTCTCTTCCTCCATAGCGGAGAGGCCGGTATGCGCGTCGCTGCTTCCGATGAGACCGAACTTGTATGGGTTCACTCCCAGTTTTGCTTCGAGCAAAAGCCCGTTCTTGAATGCCGAACGAGCATACTCGTATTCGAGCATATCTTTCTTTTTCGCCGCGCTACCGTCAAGGTTGCCCTTGTCCCAAAGTTCGAAATTGGCGAACTCATCATTCGGCGAGAGATAAGGATGCGCCTCGCCGGTACCCTTGGTCTGGGTGGTCTCATAGAGCCGCTCCCACTTGACACGAGTTTCTGCATATTTCTTATCAATCTTTTTGCCGAAGGCCTCTACCATGGGAAACATGCGCCCGTTGCTCAGATTGCCGTTGTGGGCGATGGCGAGCACTTCGCTGCCGGTCTTCTCTTCCGTGGCCGCCATCCATTTCCACAGGTCCTCAGGGTTGTCGCTGCCGAGCGGTTTCAGCGTTGTATAGGGCTCGACGAGGCGAGCTTTGTCGCCATTATCGCGGAAGATGACATTGCGATGCAGGTTGTTGCCGCCGGTGTTCGAGGTCCACTCGTAGCCGATGAAAGCGGTGAACCTGCCCGGGTCGTTGTATGCCTCAGCCGCCTTGATGGTCTCCTCCCAGGCCGAGCGGTATGCCTTCGTGCCCGGAAGCGGAAATCCCTTGGGCAGCTTGTTCTGACTGAAGCTGACAATGATATCGATCGCGGCCTTGGCGCCCTGACCGCCTTTGATCTCGTCGTGCCATCTCCTTCCCTGCTCGGTCGCCATGAGCGTCGGGTCGCCGCCCATCAGCAGTGGGAAAAAACCCATGCCGTCCGAATGGTCGGCCACCACGAGAAAGTCGAGCGGCCGGGAGAGCTTGACCGGCTGGCCGGTATTGGAAGTTATCTCCTCTCCCCGTGCAAACCGGTAGGCGTCACGAGGCGTGAGCCGCGCTCCGAACGCGCCGGCGTCCATTGAGAATCCCGTGTGCAAATGGGTATCGCCGAAGAACGGCCGCGTGGGGAAGTTGCGTCCCGCGTACGGCGAGTAAGGCGGCTTCGTGGGGTGGACCTTCTCAAGGTCCGCCTTGCTGGCTGTTCCCACATCGCCTTCACTGACCGCTTCTTCGGCGGCGAACGCCGTCAGTGTCAGGCAGCTGATCATTGCAACAGCCAGAAAAACATCACGCAATACTTTTCTGCTCATTGTTGTATCCTCCTTTTTCGAATTTCTGCGGTCATCCCGATATTTGTCGCATCATCAAAAAACTTTGAGGAGGATGACCATCCTCTGGATGGTCCAATACGCCCCAAAGCTGCCAACCATGTATCCCGGAAGGGCCTTTGCCCAGCGTGGCCAGCTGACATTCAGCGCCTTCAGCGATCTCACGAGCGCCAGGGCCGTGAAAACGAAAAAGAGCTGACACAGCTCCACACCCACATTGAAGAAGAACAGAGCGAGGGATACTTCCGCCTTCGGCATCCCGATCGTTGAGAGTCCGGTGGCAAAACCGAACCCGTGCAGCAGCCCGAACAGGAATGCGACGATCCAGGGATAGCGGATCGTCAAGCTCGTCTCGCCGCGCCAGGTTCGAACGATCTCCGGCCCGAGAAAAAAGATACTGAGCGCGATGGCAACCTCGAGCGGCGGAAGCGGAACGCTGGCGTAACCCAAGGTGGCCATGGCGAGTGTGATGCTGTGCGCCACGGTAAAGGCGGTGATGGTCTTCAGGAGCATCAATCGTCCCTTGACGATCAGCAGCAACCCCAGCACGAAGAGCAGATGATCAGCTCCCCGCAGGATGTGGTGAAATCCGAGGCCAATATATTCTCCCGCCGTGGTGTACCATGTTCGTTCTCCCCGGAGTTGGGCGTAAGGTTTTGACGGCCGGACGACGGCGGTCATCATGGTTCCGTCGAGCCGGTTCAACCTTACAAAGACGTCCGTTATGGAGTTCTCCAGGCCGGGGAACCGTATAACGCTGCCCTCCACGCCCTGGCTGCCGACAATCACGACGCGACGAAAGACCTGCGAGTCGGCGAGCAGGAGCACCGTCGGTTCCACGACGGTCTTCCAGTGCTGCGGCAATTCGAGGCGCGCCGGATGCGGCTGGCCAAAGTAGATCGGCGCCCGCCATATCACCTCATACCTGTCCTTGTCGACTTGCTGCAGTTCCAACGTTCCGGGCTGCGATTCATGGGCTTGGACGCCCGCACTTGTTGCAGTAATCAATAGCAGCAGCATAAATATCGCGGACCGGATCATCGCGGCGTCGCCTTCGTATTTGCCACAGCTACTGCCGATGCGATTAAAGCCGTCGGCTTCTCCACGGTCACGGTATAACGTTCCCTGATCTTTGCGTAGGCGGCATCCTTCAGTTCCTTCTGCCGCTCGAATGCCCAGTCCCGCATCACCATCTCCCGGACTCCATTCAGGTCGGGCAACCGCCCGCTTACGCGCTCTCGCACGAACACCGCATGCAGGCCGACTCCGGATCGAATCGGCCCCTCCCATCTTCCGGACCTGAGCTCAAGAAGGCTGTTGCCAAACTCGTCGCCAAATTGTTTCCTGATGTCCCAGAGCGGGGATAGCGGGACCTCCGGTTCCAGCAGCGTACGGTCGCCGACGGAGTCCGGGTCGGCCCCTCCAGTGAGCTGCGCAATAATCTGCCGGGCATCGGACTCGGCGCTCGTTCCCCGCTTGTTCGTGCTGATATACACCTGACGGAACGACATCTGCGGATCGGTGAGATACCTCTCGCGATGCTTCTTCATGTATGCCATGAGGTCCGTGTCTGTCGGTTCCACCCAGGAGGTAATGTCCTCGTAGATGAATTCCATCTTCTGCCGCAAGCGCCGCTTGAGCACTTCGTCGTCCCGGTCCAGGCCTATTGCTATCGCCTCCCGGTAATAGATCTCGTTGCGGACGAAATCCTCGATAAGTTTTTTTTGTTCGTCTTCGGTCGGCGGTCGCTGCCAGGTCTTCGCGAACAGGTTGTACATCTGATCGAGAGCATCCCTACTAACGACGATCTGCGCCGTCGGCGTGCCCGTCTGGCCTCCTGGCAAAGACACCGAATTGCCCCGCCATCCGAAAAGGATGAACATCGCCGCGCCGATCAGAAAGAAATGGAGCAGCGGTTCCCTGAGCAGGCTCCTGGTTTCGGTCCATTTCATGCATCAGCCCTCAGATTCCTGCGACTGCCGAGTAATAACATGCACAGTTGCGATTACAGGCGGGCCCGATCGGTTTGGCCACGACATAGCTGTCCTGTGCGATGTGTTCTTTCGGTATATCTGGATTGTTTGGCTGGGATTTTATGAAATGGGGGGTGACATAGGCTATTGGACCTTGGTCTAACAGCGGTGGTACGGGCACAGCCGCCTAGAGCTGTGACTCGATCGGCATCAGCCCCAAAAACCAGACCGAAAATTTTCGCCACGCGCTCACCTCGGGTTCTTCCAGTCGCCGCCGAACCCCTTCCGCACCGGTCTGCACCCAGGCAATCCGCTTGTAGCCCGAGTCATCGACTATTAACTCGAGACGCCAGGCGATTTTGTCGAGGTTCCGCTCGAGCGTACCGGCCAGATCCTCGGCCAGAGGCGCGCTTTCGCAAACGAGTCCGATTTCCGTATTGAGTTGAATCGAGCGGGGATCGAGGTTGAGCGAGCCGATGAAGACCGCGTGCCGGTCGAATACGAAGGTCTTGGCGTGCAGGGAAGCACGTGAACCGCTGATGCCGCCCTTTCCGCGTTTGGCGCTCTCATATTCAATCGCATTGGGCATGAGTTCATAGAGCCTTACGCCCGCTTCGAGCAGAGCCTTCCGATAGTGCTGGTAACCGGCATGTACTGCGCCGACATCGGTCGCGGCGAGGGAGTTGGTCAGGACCGTGACGCGCACGCCACGCTCCACCAACCCGCCGAGCCAGGCCACACCGGTCTTGCCGGGCACGAAGTAAGGCGAAACGATCAGCAGTTCGCTCTGGACAGGCGAGCCGAGGCTGGCGAACTGCGGCATGAGGTGCCCTTCGGTATCCTCGGGCGCCCGGCTGATTTTGGCCGGGTCGTCATAGAGCAGATAGGCCTTGCCCCAGAAGAAGCCCTCGGTACCCGCGGCCATCTTCTCTGCCAGTTGCGATCTGGCGCTTGTCACGTAGGGGCTGTCTCGTTGTGCCTCGACAAAGGCGGCGAGTTGCGCGCGCAGGGTATCCAGGTTGGCGGTCTCGCCGTTTCGACCGAGCAGCGCCGAGACCGGGAACGACGCGGGCGCGTTCCAGTAGCGATCGAATGCATCGGAGACGTCGCTGACGGCACGACCCACCGTCAGCACGTCAAGATCGCCGAAGGCAACTTCGCTTTCGGCTTCGAAGTATTCATCTCCAATATTGCGTCCGCCCAGGATGGCACGCTGATTGTCCGCGATGAAGCTCTTGTTGTGCATGCGCCGGTTTACGCGTGAAAAATCGGTGAGCATGCCGAGGCTGCGGAATCTGCGCGAAGCGACCGGATTGAAAAGGCGAATCTCGATGTTGGGGTGCGCGTCGAGACTCAGAAGGATCTCGTCATCAGCCCGCGCGCCGACATCGTCGAGGATGACGCGTACCCGCACGCCGCGGTCGGCGGCGCGCAACAGCGCGTTGGCGAAAAAGCGCCCGGTCAGATCGTCATGCCAGATGTAGTACTGAACGTCAAGCGAACGCTCGGCCGCTTCTGCCAATACCATGCGCGCGAGCAAGGCGTCGACGCCTTTTTGCAGCGGGCGAAATCCACTCTCGCCCGGATGGGCCTTCAACAATGGTTGGGCTATCCGGCCGAGACGGGTTGCCTCCGTGCCACGCACGGCGTAAGACTCGCTGCGTTTGATGTCGGCGGGAAGACTGGCGCAGCCACTGACGAGCAGCAGCATCGCGACGATAACTCCGTGCCACCTGTTCAGTTGCCCGCGCATTCCAACTTGCCTCTCATTGAGCATCGCCAATCAACGGTTCTCGATACGGGAGTAATCGAACAGCCCGGCCTCGCGCGGGGCCCACGCGCGGTAGGCGGCATGCAAGCTGTCACTGTGCGCCCAGAAGCGCGCATCGGTGCGACGGATGACGAAGCGCGCCATCATAGTCTGGTAATCGGCCTCGCTGCCCAGACTCTGCACCGTGTGCGCGAACTGCGGCAGGTCGGTGAGCTCGACGTCGTAGAACGCATTCGGGTAGGCGCCGGTGAAGCCGTTCACCACGAGCAATCGGTCTTCCGCCGGCACGCGGCGCTTCTCCTCGCCGAAGGGTGCCGCCACATTCAGGTGCGCGCTGTTGCGCAGCACGGTGAAGTGATACTCGCGGCCGTCAGCATCGTGCACCGTCAGGAACGCAGTTTCCGGCATGATCGTGGCGGACGGTCCGCGCACTGCCGACAGTTGCCGCAGTGGCTCGCCCGCAGCGGCCGGCATTCCGCTGGCGGCAAGATCATAGCGCGGCACGGACACCGGCGCGTAGTAGCGCTGCATGAGCGCGTACATCTCGGTGAGCGGATCGCGGCTGCGAAAGCGGATACCGGTTTCCTGATCGTAGTAGGCGGCGACGCTGCGCAGGTGCTCAATGTGCGAGGAGTCGGCGTCACGGTACCAGTAGTCGTGAACCTTGTCGCGCGACGCGCGCGGCAGGAAAGCGAGGAAGTTAAGCTCGCCCTCCATGCGCAGGAAATCCATGTACATGCGCGTGGCCAGCTGGTGGCCGGTATTGCCGTAGACATCGAAGCCGCTGACGAGCAGGTAGTGAATCCGCTCGAACAGCGGGTAGCCAAGCACCAGTACCGTCTGCGGCCGCTCGCCGATCAGTCCTTGCACCACCGAAGCGCTGTCGAAATGCCGGAAGCCGGTCAGCGCCGCGTTCGGATTGGTGCCGTCGCCGTTCCACAACAGTTCGAGCCGCACCGGGTTGCGCGGTCCGAGCCCCCGGTTGAGGAAGTCGCTCTTGGCACGCAGGTAGTTCTCCTCGTACTTGGAGTAGCTGCGAAAGCGCAGCAACCGCGTGGTGCTCTCGTTCTCTGCCGGCAGCCGCAGGTTCTCCAGTTCCTGCGCCAGGAACTCGGCGTCATGCGCGGTCTGTTCGGCCTCCGGATCGATGAACACGATCCAGAAATGGTCGTTGATCACGTTGAGCGCCACCTGGCCGCGGCACACCGGCCCCTTCATGAAACCGGCGAGCGTGAACTGCGCCTCCTCGAGCATGAAACGGTAGCGGGCGTTCACCGGCAACTCGCGGAAGGTGACAAACGGGTTGGAGGCCTGCTCGGGCGCGTACGACGGGAGCGCCGTGACCACATACGGCGCATCGAGGAACCAAGACTTGATCTTCGCCATGCGCGCCGCGTTGAGCGCATACGGCAAGTGGGTCTTGACGAGCGGCGTCTCCTGCAAGCGGCGCAGCCGGTAATAGACACGTGCCACACCGGGATCGTCGTATGGCCGGCGGCTGGCGATCAGCTTGATCGGCTCGCCCCGCGGTGTTGCCGAGCGCACCAGCTCGAAGTACTCGTTGCCGGGCATATCATCAAAGTACAGATGACCGACAAACCAGTGCTCGTAGATGTAGCGGCTCATGAGCTGCGCCTTGAGGCTGTGGCCATTCAGGAACCGCTCCCACTCGCCGATGCGGGCCGTATAGCCGGCTGGCAGCGGCGCCGGCTCGGCGTACGGCGCGCCGGCCTCGATCCAGCGCGTGAGCGTAGCGTGCTCGCGCTCGCTCAGTGCCGGCAGGCCGTACGGCATGCCCCACTGCGGGAACTTCGCCTCGAACTCGTCCATCTCCTCGATCCGCGGGCATTGCTGTTTGCGATCGAGCGAGAAATCGAAGTCCTTCGCCGGCAGCACCGCGCCCGCCGGCAGGCCGTGAGCGCGCTTGAGCGCCAGCATGCGGTACATCACGCTCCCCTCGCGGTTGGCCTCGATGTCCGGAGCGCGTTCGTTCAGCACCGGGTAGAATCCCCTGCCCCGCCAGGCGGCATTGCTCTCGGCATCCGTGAACAGGCGCGTCGGCTCGGCCGCAATGAGGCGCGCGGCATCGTACACGATGTCTTTGCTGGCACCGCGCGTGACGCCCTGGTAGGCGGAAAGCTTCAGCTGGCAGGGCGCGTCGTAACAGCCGTGGCAAACCACGCAGCGACTGTCGAGAATCGGTTTGACGTCGCGTCCGAAGTCGATGTCTCCGCGCGCCGTGGACGGCCGATCGTAACGGGCCGGGTTGGCCGGGCCGTACTCGCGGTCGAGGCGGTAGTCATAATAGGTGGCACAACCAACGAGACTTGCCAACAATATCATCACCAGGAAGGCACGCATCGTCGAGTCTCGTCAGAGAGATTGCGAGGAGTGTAACGAACTGCCACCGGGTACGGCAAACCAGAACCATGTGAGCGTGGCTGGCAGCCTGCCCTGCGACACCGGGCTCTTTTGTCAATTGAGCTGCGGCCAAGCGCTTGCTACAGCCAGTCCACAAGCACGATGCCGGCGCCGATGGTGTTCTGCTTCCAGTTATAGTCGATCAAGGTTTCACCGTAACCGGTGGTGATCTTGACGTAGCCCCTGAGGCGTCCCTGGATCGGAAAACTCCAGGTGTCCGTGGACGAAAAATTGCCGGCGTTGGCACGCGCGAGCACGGAGAACTCCTGCCGGCCCCACTGGTAGATTCCCGTGACATCGCCATAGCCCATGTAACGCATGATGTCGGGGTTGTCGTCGTCTTCGACACCTTCCTGTATCCGAGCCCACGGACGAACCAGCAGGGCGAAGTTGCCGCGCTCGAAACCGAACTGGGCATAGACGCGATTCCAGCTGCGCGACAGCGGATCGGCGCGGCCATTGGACTGGTGCACCAGGCCCAAGTTGACGAAACGGCCGGCGAGACCGAGCAGGTCGTAGCGCATCGGAAACAACAGGAACATCTCCGGCATGTAGTTGGTTTCGCGAAATGGTGCGGAGTGTTCGCTGTTGTAGACCTGCCATTGGCTCTGTTGGGTATAGGCAAACCACAGATCCGCTCCGGTTCCAAAGAGATTCTCGGCACCCTTCACCTTGAAGCTCAGCTGAAACTCGGCCTCGGTGCTGTCGAGCGGCGCGCTGAAGGGCAGCGGGTGCGCAGGCGACTGGGGCGAGTCGTTGGTATTGTCAGAATGCCGTGCCAACAGGATAAACAGCGGCAGATGCGGGCGTATCACCCACGGCCCCTGCTTGGTTTCGGGGTCAAGTTCCCAGCGCGCCGAAAGCGCCGTCGGCGGGACGGCGCCGGGCGCCGGCTTGAGCACTCGGACCGCGCCGAGTTGTTCCAGCGGCTCGACGGGTTTGGCGGCGGGTTTGGCTTCGCCTCGCGCCGCCGCGTCATAGCATTCGAGCCGCTCGCGGTCACTCGGTATGGCCGCGCACGTAGCCGCATCCGCGGGCTCAGCGGCATGACCGATGCGGCCGATCGCGGCAAGACAGACAGCGAGCACGAGACGTGTAAACGATGGCCACGTGGAGTTTCGAGCAGTATTCATAGTGGCTGTCGTCATGCAATGTTTTATTAATAATAAGAAGAGACGGCGGCATGGTTCTGGGAACGCCTATCGCCGTGTGCAGTGCTTCTCTCCGCGGGTTAGAGATTTCAACAAACAATTCACAATTTAATTCCGTTTTATTCTTGTGAATCGTGACTGATTTATTTTGTTCGGGATTCCTAGAAGCGAATGCCCAGTCCAATGTAGGGGCCGCTGGCAGTCATATCCCAAACAGTTCCATTATTTTCGTAATCCCAGTACAACTGGCGATAACCCGCCTTGGCGGTGAAGTCCTTGGCATACATCCAATTCACGCCGGCGATCACCTGGTATGTGAAATCCGAACCGCCCGCGCCTGCGTCCACATAACCAGTCAACCACCAGTTGTCGGCAATAGATTGCTGCACAGCCAGTCCAACCACGGCATCGGTCCAATTCTCGTGACCGCTTGCGCTCGTCGCGCCGCCCGGGAATACAATCCCCGGCACGGTCGTAATTTTCACATCAGCAGCGGCTACCAGCCTGGTGTAGCGCAATGCGCCTATCACATCGAGCTTGGTTTTTTCATCGAGTAAACGATATCCAACCGTTCCTTGATATAGATATATGGAGGTTGTGACTTGCAGCGCGCCATTCACGCTCACGTTC
>DATICK010000328.1:0-7466 GCA_035456865.1 Sulfuricaulis sp. | reverse complement strand
AGATCGTTGAAAATACATAGATTTGGCAAGAAGCGAGCGATGAGTCACATTGAAACATTTCCCGGTTTGGTCGGGTTCTATACGCTGACACCTGAAGGTGAGCTTGGCTTCTACGGTCAGGATAAAAAATTTGTCCGCGACGCCAAACTTACCAAGACCTTCATCGACTACAACCGCCGTTATCTCATGGCTTATTTGCAGAATCCGGCGCAGGGAAATTTTCGTCTGGCCATCATCCATCGGACTCACGAGAAACGTCCCTGGGGTTCCGATACCCTGCTGCTCGAGAATCATATCGTACGCCGGCTCTATCCCGTGACCGGAATGACGACTGCTAGGGATCTGACTGCTTTCCAGAAAAAAAATCAGGAAAAAAGTATTTTCCGCGGTATGGAGCTATTTCTCGATTACAAGGATGGCTCAAATCCCGGAATGCCGGTTTTTTGCCCGGTGCTGTATGACCGCAATGCCACGCTGAACGATTACGCGTCCATTCTGGATAGACCGACCACGTCGACCGACCGGGAGACTCCCGTCGTAGAGGTGCTTAATCTTCTGGCCGCCATTCCGATGGGTAGACGCGATACAAATGAAATCACTTTACTGAAGGAAAAGATTTATCAGGGAGCCGTCAAGAAAGGCATGCGCAAATCCTCCGAATTCACGCTGATCGACGACATTCGGAAGAACGCTCAGACTGCCGGAGAAACCGACGGCGACAACTACTATGATGGCGTCGACAAACGGGTGGAACGGAAGGTGACGCTGGATTCAGCAGATGCCGGTGGCAAGGGCCGGTCAAACAATCCGGCCGTCACAGCGCTGATCAAGAACATCGCTGCATCGCTGGTCGGTCAACCCGAGCCGGCTGATCCAATGGCGCTGAAAATCTTTGCCAGATTCCGCGACTTGGATCATGACAAACTCGAAGCGATCGCGGGCCAATCCCTCATTTACAAGGTGCCGCCAGGAACCCAACTGCTTGAGCGCGGTACCAGCGATTCCTTGAATTTTTATCTGCTCGATGGCACGGTGAAACTGGTGGCAGCCGACGGGGTGGAAAAATTCGTCGACGGTGGGACGCCTACTGCGAGCAATCCAATCTCATTCCTGAAACCCCGCATGTACACCGTATCCGCTTTTACGCGCGTGGCATTTCTGTGGATTGACGACAAGCTGATCGATGAAGTCGTGAGGGGCCGAACAGCACTCTTGCGTCGCGATGCTGCGAGCTGATGTTCCTGTTTCCCGCATCATGAAAAGCTTTTCGTGAGCCGAACCCTGGCAAATTCCTGATCCGTCTATCGCTCCGCTGTTTTCCGCTGAATAACTGAACGGCTATTCGAACAGCCCACCGGCGGGATGGCGAATACGCTCCTGAATAATGGCACGAACCGCAGCCCGGCGCTTCTCCCTTTCCGCCGCCTTGATCTTTTCGGCCGCATCTGTGGCGTCGTGTTTTTTGGCCATGACATTTGCTGTCATCGCGACGCGGCCGTTGTTGGCGGTATTTTGAGGTCTTTTCTGGTTTCCCGGCACCGGGGCGGTATTCAGATTCTCAAGCGCCTGATCCTTTTCCACGCTCGCCTCGATTTCCGCCCGATGCACCAGTTTTCGTTTGGCCCAGGCATCACCTTGCGCCGCGGCTTTTTCATACCATTTGAAGGCTTCGCCAATATTCTGCTGGGTTCCCAATCCCTGCTCATGCATTTCCCCGAGATAATACTGGGCGCGTACATCGCCTTTCTCTGCCATGGCAAGTTGCACATGGAACAGGCGCTCATCGGCATCGTCGAGGCCGGCCGCCTTCACGGGAATACCTGTTATTAACAGGAACATGAATAACCCATGGCGAAAATATCTGACTGACATGGAACACCCCCCGGTATTTCCCATTACTGTCCCTATTTCTATATATAGACGATGCCGCATCCGGGGGTATGTTGTGCGGCCGACAAACGGACAGTTTCGTCCGCCAGAATGAATTAATCCTCAGCGGAAGGAGGGTGATCGGGGCTTGGCCGTTTAGTGAGTGATCTTGTCAAGCTGAGTGCGGTAACGATGCACGCGTTCGTCGTTTTCACCCAGCAAGGCAAAAATAGCGAGCAGACCGTCGCGGCTTGCCTGATGGTGCGCGTTGTCACGGCGGATGATTTCCAGCAAATGCATCATGGCCATCTCGTATTCATCCTGGGTGAGCATGACGGCACTCAGGCGATATCTCGCTTCGAGATCGTCCGGGTCGGCGGCGATGGCTTTCATCAGCGTTTCGGGTGGCGGGGCGTCCTGGGCGCTGCGGATGAGATTCACATGCGCGGACAAATGGCGGACCTCCGGCAGTTCGCGGGTTTCAGCCGGCAGCGATTCAAGAAGACCATTGGCTTGCGCGTAACGCCGCTGCAAAATCAGCAATTTCACCAGATCGAGCGCCAGGCGCGAATTATCCGGTTCGGCCAATGCGGCTTCCGCCGCCTGAGTCACGGCCTGGTCGAGGTCGCCGCGCTGGTAAGCCAGGATCGCCGAGGTGTATTTGGCATCGGCCTCGCGCGCGATGTGTCGGGTGATGAATTCCCGCAATACCGGCTCCGACTCGGCGCCGCGCAAGGTATCCACTGCTTGGCCGCGTCGGAATACTTTTAACATGGGGATACTGGCCACGCCGTGTTCGCGCGCCAGTTGTCCGAGTTCGTCGGTATTGAGCATGACCAGCAGAAACCGTCCGCTGAATTCGGTGGCGAGCCTGACCAGTCGCGGCATCAGCATCAGGCAGGGCCCCGCGCGCGGTGACCAGTAGTTCACCAGCACCGGGCCTTTGTCAGAATTTTCCAGAACCAGCGTGCGGAAATTTTCCGCGCTGGCGTCGAAAACATAAGGGGATAGACCCATGTTCAAGGCACGACCGGTTTATCGGAGTCTGTATTTCAAACTATGGATTTATCCCGCAGCAATAACAAGACCCGGCTGCAATCCCGGAGGAAACATTTACTGCCACGGCGGTCTATATTTGGATATAGGTCACCCGACGTGAGGCAATCATGCGCCACAGCTATCCAACCCCGCGCGATGTCGGTCTGAAGATCCCCCGCGACGTACGGGGGTGCAGGTTCGAGGAAGGATTCAGGCATGCCCTCAAGGGCGGTCATCTTACAGAAATTGAATACTTCCGGCGCTCGTTCCGGCTGGGGTTCAGAGCCGCCAAACTTTACCTGCGTGAGGTACGCCGCCATCGCGGAATATTGGATTTTCCGATGCGCGGGCGCATTCGGCTGCGTACCTTCTGGCCTGGCGACTGAAGCCCATGCCGCTGGCCCGGCCGGGTCGGCAGCCCCTATCTCTAGTATTCCAGCCGACTATCGGCTATAGTGGTTTTGTTGCAGTACATGTCAGACATTTCGGTAGTTCCTCTACAGGTATCTTCCGCAAATTCCTTTCACGCGCTGCATCGCAAACTTTCTTAGTCAATTTTCGAGGTTATTTTAATGCGTACTGGTACAGTAAAGTGGTTCAACGATTCCAAGGGTTTTGGCTTTATCAAACCTCAGGACGGCGGTGAAGATGTCTTCGTGCATCATTCCGTCATCCAGGGTAGTGGCTTCAAGTCCTTGGCGGAAGGGCAGAGCGTGAGCTTCGAGTCCCAGAAGGGACCGAAAGGCATGCAAGCGACCAAGGTCGTCGTCGAAGGCTGAAGCTGTTTTCAAGCCGTCCTTAAGGAGCCCCGCCCCAAGCGGGGTTTCTTTTTTGTTTTTTGAATTTGAACCGCGAAATCGCCAGCTTGCCAAGAAAGCGAGTATTTTGATTCAAAAACTTGGCGTCTTGGCGGTTTAGCAATCTTTTATATAATCGCGCGTTTTAGTTTTTCACTTTTCCACAACCGACATGTCTGAGTTGAATCAGGAGATCGCGCGGCGGCGCACCTTCGGGATTATTTCCCACCCCGACGCGGGGAAGACCACGCTTACCGAAAAGCTGTTGCTGTTCGGCGGCGCCATCCAGCTCGCGGGCTCGGTCAAGGGTCGCAAGGCGGCCCGGCACGCCACCTCCGACTGGATGGAGCTCGAGAAGCAACGCGGAATTTCCGTGACCTCGTCGGTCATGCAGTTCCCGTACAGGAACTGCATCGTCAATCTGCTCGACACGCCGGGTCACGAGGATTTCTCCGAGGACACCTATCGCACGCTGACCGCGGTGGACTCGGCGCTGATGGTGATAGACGGTGCCAAGGGCGTGGAGGAGCGCACCATCAAACTCATGGAAGTCTGCCGCCTGCGGCATACGCCGATCATGACTTTCATCAACAAGCTCGACCGCGAGTCCCGTGAGCCCATCGAACTCATGGACGAGGTGGAAACGGTTCTTAAAATCCGTTGCGCGCCGGTGACCTGGCCCATCGGCAGCGGCAAGCGTTTCAAGGGCGTCTATCATCTGGCCGATGACAGCGTGCATTTCTTCAGTCCGCAGCACGGCGGCAAGATCCAGGAAGGCGTGGTGATCCGCGGCTTGGATAATCCGGAACTGGACGCCGTGCTCGGAGAACAGGCCGCCGAACTGCGCGCGGAAATCGAGCTCGTCAAGGGCGCCAGCCACGAATTCGATCCCGGACAGTACCTGCGCGGCGAGCAGACACCGGTGTTTTTCGGCTCGGCCATCAACAATTTCGGCGTGCGTGAACTGCTCGACAACTTCATCCAGTATGCGCCGCCGCCATGTCCGCGCGAATCCACGACGCGCGTCGTCGGTCCGGATGAGGCCCCGTTCACCGGGTTTGTCTTCAAGATTCAGGCGAACATGGACCCCAAGCACCGCGACCGCATCGCTTTTTTCCGCATTACCTCGGGGAAATACTCCAAGGGCATGAAGATGCATCAGGTGCGATTGGATCGCGATGTGCAAATCGCCAATGCCATTACCTTCATGGCGCGCGAACGCGAGCAGGTGGACTCGGCCTACTCCGGGGACATCATCGGTCTTCACAACCATGGGACAATTCAGATCGGCGATACTTTCACCGAGGGTGAAGACCTCAAATTCACCGGTATTCCGTATTTCGCCCCGGAACTCTTCCGGCGCGTGGTGTTGCGCGACCCCCTGCGCATGAAGGCTTTGCAGAAGGGCTTGGACCAGCTGAGCGAGGAGGGTGCGACCCAGATTTTCCGGCCGCTTGTCAGCAACGACCTCATCCTCGGGGCGGTCGGCGCGCTGCAATTCGATGTCGTGGCCTATCGCTTGAAGCATGAGTACGGCGTGGAGTGCACCTACGACTCGATCGACGTGGCGACTGCGCGCTGGGTGGAATGTGACGATTCGAAAAAACTCGAGGAATTCCGCAAAAACAGCGAGCTGCGGCTGGCCCTCGATCGCGCCGGAAATCTCACCTACCTGGCGCCGACCCTGGTCAATCTCCAGCTCACGATGGAGCGTTGGCCGCAGATTCGCTTTCTCGCGACGCGCGAGCATTAGCCGGCGATCTTGTCAGGTGGATGTCATTACGAATTTTGTGTGTTTACAGCGTTAATTGGCGCGTTTTACCATAATTGACTCAACGACGTCCGTTGCGATTTTCCGCTGTTCAACATTCCGGAGCGAGGTGTTTTTGGTGGAAAAGATGAATCTCGAAGACCGTGTCACGGTCACGCGTGCGATCATTAGCATGCTCGACAACTGGGGTGTCAGTGCCGCCAATCAGATTACCTTGCTTGCGCTGCCGTCAGGCACGCGCCCGGGGGCGATCCGGCAGTTTCGCCAGAGCACGCCGTTTCCAGAAGTCGCCGGCCTGATGGAACGCATCGAACATCTGGTCGGCATTGCCGACGCGCTGCGCACGTCCTATCCGCGCAATGCCTACATGGGCTCGATCTGGATGAACAGGATCAATCACCGTTTCGACAACCGCACGCCGCTTGTCGCCATGCTCGAAGATGGTCTGGACGGCATCATTGCAGTACGGACGCACCTCGACTGTGCCTACGATTGGCATATCAGCGGCTGCACCAGCCAGACGAAATAGAAACCTGGCAGGTCAGGAAATTCGCATGGAAGAGTACAAGTGCGCCTTCAGCAACACGCTGGTGACCAGCCAATTCGGTTGCGAGAAAGGAGTGCAGGTGACCCGCCGCGGCGGGCCGGATGTCGTCTGCGCCTCGGACGAAGCTCATCAACTGTGCGAAAAGCTGTTCCAGCGGATGAAACAAACCGCCTTGCCGGCATTCGGCGTGGACGATGACCTCCTCAGCATGCCGCATAGCGTGCTGGTGAAGATCCAGTTCGGCGGCCTGCTCGGTTTGCAGCGACTGCAGGGAGATAGTACGGACGAACCAGCCACTATAAGGAATATCAATGGCCTGGTAGGCCAAGCCATCGCGAAACACGGCAGTCTCGACGCCATCCCCTGCCAGGCGTTTGTGGAGGATATGACCTCCTACAAGCTCAAACGCCGGCGATGATGGAAATGACGGCCCCTTAATTTTATTTGCTTTCCTTGTTTTCCTTGCTTTCCGCTTCACTTTTTACCGAAATCAGTTCGATATCGAAGACCAGCACTTCGTTCGGGCCGATGACGTCGCCGGCGCCGCGAGGCCCGTAGGCGAGTTCCGCCGGAATATATACCTGCCATTTGGCGCCTTCTTTCATTAACGGCAGCGCTTCCTGCCAACCCTTGATCACGCCGGCGACCGGAAAGGTGGCCGGCTCATTGCGCTTGTAGGAACTGTCGAACTCGGTGCCGTTGGTCAAAGTGCCGCGGTAATGGGCGACCACCGTATCGGTGGATTTGGGTTGCTTGCCTTTGCCTTCGGTAATGATTTTATATTGCAATCCGCTGGGCAGTGTTACCACACCCTCCTTTTTCTTGTTGGCCTCAAGGAAAGCCTGACCGGCTTCCAGATTCTTTTTCATTTTTGCCTCCTGTTTTTCCATTTCCTTTTTTTGCTGGGATTGAATCGCCGCCTGCATTTCTTCGGTTTTGAGACGGGGTTGGGCGTTGGATATCGCGTCCTGCGCACCCTGACTAAAGGCCTTGGTATCGAGATCGAGGTTCTGGCGCTTGAGGTTCTGGCCAATCTGAAAGCCCACGGTGTAGCTGAATTTCTGTTTGTCGGATTTCAATCCTGCCGGCTCTTTTCCAAAAGCGCTCACGGACAGAGAAAGGGTGATAAGGCCAATCAGTAAACCGGATTTCATTGTGACTCCTTAAATAATTGTAAATGGCGGGGAAACGATACATGGCCGGCCTCAGCCCGGCAATGCCTCAACTTTGGAGCGCTGGCTGCTCAGATTGGCCAGCGCGGTTTCGAATTGCTGCACGCGCTGGTTTTCCTGCTCGACCACGTTTTTCGGCGCGCGCGCGACAAAATCCGGATTGGCCAGTTTGGTTTTTGCCTTGGACAGGTCCTTCTCGATTTTTTCCATTTCCTTGCCGAGACGCTCGAGTTCCGCCTGCTTGTCGATCAACGAGCCGAGCGGGATCAGCA
>DATICK010000327.1:0-7838 GCA_035456865.1 Sulfuricaulis sp. | reverse complement strand
GCAGCTGTCCTGGGAGCAAAATCTCCCAGCAGGTCCTTGAGGGCGTGACGCGCCCGGCACAGGCGGCTCATGACCGTACCGATCGGCACATTCAGGATCTGGGCCACCTCCAAATAGCTCAGGCCTTGAATGTCTACCAGGGTCACAACCTGACGCTGACCCTCCGACAGTCTGGTGATGGCCTCCCTGACCTTGAGGACCACTTGTTGCTCGCTGCTCTCCTTCTCCGGGGTGGATTCATGGGTTATGGTATTTTCGTCAATTTCTTCGGTGGCGCGGCTGCGGCGGAAATGATCGCGGTAACAGTTGGCGAGAATGCTGTATAGCCACGCATCGCCGGCATTCGGGTCACGCAACTGGCTGGATTTGCGCAGCGCCTTGGCGAGCGTCTCCTGTACCAGGTCGTCCGTGAGCGCGGCGTTGTGCGTCCAGGCATAGGCAATGCGATATAGCCGCAGGCGGTGCTGCTCGAGCCTTGCCTTGTCTTCGCGGGTACGGCCTAGGAAATCGAAGATATCCATCGTTGGGCCTGGAAATGTGGTTGCCGGTGCCGGTTACTGTACCGAAAAGACGAAACCGGGGCGGTATTTATTCCCCGGGCTGGAGCATTCGTACATTATAGTTTCAGCTGACCTCAGGCCTATGGTCGGCGGCACGGTGTTGCAGGCCCTGTTCCGGGCGCTGTTGTCCATCCAGCAGCACCCTCCCGCTTTCGATGGACAGACGGCCTGCGAGGAACCAGCCGATGGCCTTGGGGTAAATCCGGTGTTCTTCCATAAGCACACGTTCTGCAAGGGTATCAGGCGCGTCGTCCGGCAGTACCGGCACGGCGGCCTGAATGATCACGGGCCCTCCGTCCACCTCACGCGTCACGAAGTGCACGCTGGCGCCGTGAACTTTCGCCCCGCTTTGCAGCGCGCGCGTGTGGGTATTCAGGCCGGGAAACGCCGGCAACAGGGAAGGGTGAATGTTGACGAGCCGGCCGGCGAAATGATCGATGAAGGCCTTGCCCAGGATGCGCATGAAACCGGCAAGCACCACCAGTTGCGGCTGGTATGCTTCGATCTGTTGCATGAGCGCGTGGTCGAATTGATCGCGCGTCGGGAAGTCACGACGATTGACCACATGCGTGGGGATGCCCGCCGTGCGCGCGCGTGCCAACGCGGGCGCGTCGGGTTCACCGCTGATGACGGCGCGAATTTCAGCCGCCAGCTCGCCATGGGTTATCGCATTGATGATAGCCTGCAGGTTGCTGCCGCGGCCCGAGACCAATACCACCACGCCACCCCGGGGCGCTCCGCTCATTTGAGAATGACGACCTGATCTTCTCCCGAATGCGGTTCGATGTGACCGATGATGGCCGCGGTCTCGCCGGAGGCCGCGAGCAGCTTGAGCGCCTTCTCGGCGTCGGCTGCGTCGAGCGCCAGCACCATGCCAATGCCGCAATTGAAAGTGCGGTACATTTCGAATTCCTCGACGCCACCCATTTCCTGCAGCCAGTCGAAGATCGTGGGACGCTTCCACGCGCGCGCATCGATGACGGCGCGCACGCCATCCGGCAGCACGCGCGGTACGTTGCCCGGCAATCCGCCGCCGGTGATGTGCGCCGCGGCGTGCACCGGCAGTTCGCGCAGCAGCGCGAGCAGCGGCTTGACGTAGATGCGCGTGGGCGTCAGCAACACTTCGCCCAGCGAACGGCCATCAAACGCCTGATCGAGCTTGGCTTTGCGTACTTTAACGATCTTGCGGATCAGCGAATAGCCGTTCGAATGCGCGCCACTCGAAGCGATGCCGATCAGCGTGTCGTTCGGCTTGACCAGCGAGCCGTCGATGATTTTTGATTTTTCGACCACCCCGACGGTGAAGCCGGCGAGATCGTAATCGCCCGCGCCGTACATGCCGGGCATTTCCGCGGTCTCGCCGCCCACCAGCGCGCAGCCGGCCTGGCGGCAGCCCTCGCCGATGCCGCGGATCACCTGTTCCGCGGCCTGGTTGTCAAGTTTGCCCGTGGCGTAGTAGTCGAGGAAGAACAGCGGCTCGGCGCCCTGCACGATAATGTCATTGACGCACATGGCCACGAGGTCGATGCCGATGGTGTCATGGCGCTTGAGTTCGATGGCGAGCTTGAGCTTGGTGCCGACGCCGTCGGTGCTCGAAACCAGTACCGGCTCGCGGTACTGACCCGGCGGAATTTCGAACATCGCGCCGAAACCGCCGACCCCGGCCAGCAGTCCGGGGCGCCGGGTAGCGCCCGCGATCGGCCGGATGGCGTCGACGAGCGCGTCGCCTGCATCGATGTCCACGCCGGCATCGCGGTAGGAGAGGGAAACGCGCGGTTTATTCACGTCAGGCTCCGGGAATCTTCAGGGACGCGTATGTTAGGGCGAGCCGATGTTGGCGTAAACATCTTGTGAGCGCGCGAAACGCTCATTCGGGGCGCCCGTGGCGTAGATCGCGAATGGCTTTTTTCCCCGGTGAAACCGAGGGTTGACTTGGATCGGCCCTGACTATAGCTTGCCGCGGTACCGGGCATGACCCGGACGCCCATCCTGAATCGCGAGCAACCCGATGGTGAGCATCTCCCAGCTGCCGAACCTGATCACGATTTCCCGCATCGCCCTGGCGCCGGTGTTGATTCTGCTCCTCAAGGACCAGGAATACGCTGCCTCGCTGGCGGTGTTCGTCATTGCCGGGGTGTCCGATGGGCTCGACGGTTTTATTGCCAAGCGCTTCCACTTTGAGAGCCGTCTCGGATCCATTCTCGACCCGCTGGCCGATAAAATCCTGCTTCTGAGCGGTTACGTGATGCTCACGATGCTCGATCATCTGCCGTTCTGGCTCATGCTGACCGTGGCATTTCGCGACCTGCTGATCGTCGGCGGCTATCTGGTGTATACCTCGATGGTCGGACCGGTGCAGATGCGTCCCAGCTGGCTCAGCAAATTCAACACCTTCATGCAGATCGCGCTCGTAATCGTGATCCTGGCGCAACAGGCGCTGCACTGGGTTTACCCGCCGGCGATCGAGGCGCTGATTTACGCGGTGCTGCTGACAACGGTGGTAAGCGGAGGGCATTATCTCTGGACCTGGCTGGTGATCAAGCAAGTCGAACCGCTGAAGGAAGACGATGGCTGACGCCCGCACGATCTTGCCGTTTGTCCTGATCGCTTTCGGCGGCTGGCTGCTGTATCTGCTGGCTCTGTCGGCGGCCGCGGTATTCAAGGTCTGGTTGCGGCATGGGCACCGGATGTACGCCGGCGATTCCACATATAAATACCGTCCGCTGGGATGCCCGTCACCATGAGCCAGCAGCTTGCGCTGAATCTGCGCCTCAAGGACGGCTCGTCGTTCAGCAATTATCTTCCCGGGCCCAACCGCGAGGCGTTGGATCGCCTGCGCGACGCCGTCGTGGCCACGGCGACCCGGGAAAAAGCGCTGGATAAAATGTTGTTCCTCTGGGGCCCGGAAAGCTGCGGAAAATCTCATCTGCTGCAGGCCGCCTGCCGTCTGGCACAGGAGCTGGGCATGGCGCCGGTATATGTGCCGCTGGCCGAGGCCGCGGAGCTTTCACCGTCGCTGCTGGAAAATGCCGAGAAGGCGCCGCTCGTATGTCTGGACGACATGGAGCGCATCGCGGGACGCGCCGATTGGGAAGCAGCCTTGTTCAGCCTGACCGAACGCATGCGCACCGCCGGCGGCCTGCAAGTCTGTGCGGCCAATGTCCCGCCCGCACGCCTGGGGTTACGGCTGCCGGACCTGACCAGTCGGCTTGTGTGGGGAACGGTCTATGCGCTGCAACCCCTGGGCGACGCGGAGAAACTCGAGGCGGTGCGGTTGCGCGCGCATAATCGCGGCTTCGAGATGCCGGAGGACGTGGTGCAGTACATCCTCAGCCGCTACCCGCGCGACATGCGCTCGCTGTTCGATTTGCTGGATCGCATCGACCGGGCTTCGCTCACCCATCAGCGGCGCGTCACGGTTCCGTTCCTGCGCGAGCTCGAGGCCATGCGTTACGAGGGCGCCGGGATCGGAACAAAATCCTGAACGCCCGGAGCGCCGGTAGATGGAAGTACCGGCTGGGGTAACGTTAAGCTGTCGGGCCGCGCCATGGATAGCTTGATGAAATCAGCGTGTTACCGACTCTCCGACGTAGATTCGCGCGGCGACTTGGCATTTCCCGGCCAAGGCGTATAGTTTGTATATAAGAGAACTCTTATATACAGAGGCGCTTATGACTAACGAGGAAAAGCATGCACTCGCTGAGCAGGCCTATCAAAAAGCGCTGCGCTACGAGCTGGACTATGGCTGCTGCCCGCAATGCGTTCTCGCCGTGGTCCAGGAGACGGTCGGCATTGTCGACGACAATACCATCAAGGCCAGTCACGGACTTTCCGGAGGCGGCGGGCTGATGGGGCAGGGGGCTTGCGGCGCCTTGAGTGGCGGGCTCATGGCGCTCAGCGCGAAATTCGGGCGTGATCGCCACAAGCTCGACGCGGGACGCGGCATCAACAATTTCAAGAAAAGCAAAGAACTGGTGGAACGGTTTCGCACCGAGTTCGGCGGCGTCACCTGCGAAGAACTTCAGAAGAAATTCACCGGCCGGACCTACGACATGTGGAATGCCGAAGAATACAAGGCATTCGACACGGCGCGCGGCACTCAGTGTGCCCACGCCACCGCCACGGTGACCAAGTGGCTCGTCGAGATATTGTGATATTCGTGGCAGTATAGAAAAAGAGGGCGACGGAAGTAATAGTTTGATCTCCCCTTTAATAATTTCCGGATTTCCCCCCCCTATTATTTTATTTATTTAAGGTGTCTGTGAAGACGGAGATGTCTCACTCCGTCGCTTTTGACACAGCGTCGAGTTATAAAGGCGTCCAGGTGATCTCGCCCCGGAATCAAAGGGGCCAGGCTCAATTATCCTCAAATAATCTTTAGCACATTCTCCGGTGGCCTCCCGAGCGCGGCTTTGTTGCCGGACACCACAATGGGCCGTTCAATCAGGCGCGGATACTTGACCATGGCGCGTACGATCTCCGCATCGGTGACATCGGGCCGGTCGAGCTTCGCCTGTTTATATTCATCTTCTTTCGTGCGTAGCAATTCGCGCGGCGTTATCCCAAGCAGCTTGAGCAGCCGCTTGAGTTCCGCTTCGGTGGGCGGCGTGACGAGATATTCGATGACCTTCGGTTTTATGCCGCGCTGCTCCAGCAACGCGAGCGTCTGTCGCGACTTGGTACAACGGGGATTATGATAGATTGTGACGGGCTTTACTGAAGCCCTACTCGCTCCACTCGTTCGTCTAGTCATAATATGTTCTCAGGACACTGGTTGGCGGAGATAAACAGCTCCTGATTTTGACCTTTGGGCGGCATCGGCGGCAAGTGCCAGTGGTCATAATTCGACTAACATAGGGACATGAACTTTTTCCAGGCGTCACTGAGGTTACTGCGCTGGGTCGTACAACGGTTCCGCGAAGACCGTTGTACGCGCGTGGCCGGGGCGCTGTCATTCACGACGCTGCTGGCGCTGGTGCCGCTCACGGCGGTCATGTTCGCGATCTTTTCCCATTTCAAGATATTTGAGGCGTGGATGACGATGGGGCAGGAATTCATCTACGGCAATTTCGTTCCGGCTGCGGGCGAGGCGGTCAGTCGTTATTTGCAGAAGTTCGCCGCCAATGCGGGCAAGCTCACGATCTGGGGCTTGTTGCTTCTCTTCCTCTCCTCGCTCATGCTCATGGCCACGATTGAGCGGGTGTTCAATGACATCTGGCACGTGCCGCAGACCCGCAAACGCCTGCACCGTTTCCTCAGTTATGGCGCGGTGCTGGTGCTGGGACCGATGCTGATCGGCATCACCCTGTCATCCACCTCTTATCTGGTTTCTCTGCCGCTGTTCGCGCGCGACGCGACCTTCGGCGGACTGAAGGTTTTTTTACTGGCGGCGGCGCCGGTAATCTTCGAATGGCTGGCGATCTGGGCGCTGTACGTCGTGGTGCCGAATTATCGCGTGCGGCGGCGTCATGGCCTGATTGGCAGCCTGATTGCCACCATCATGTTCGAGATCGCCAAGCGCGGCTTTGTGTTTTTCGTGACGCACTTTGCCAACTACAAGGTGATCTACGGGGCCGTGGCCGCGCTGCCTGTGTTCCTGATCTGGATCTATTTGTCGTGGACCATCATCCTGGCGGGCGCGGTACTGACGGCGACCCTGCCCGAATGGCGGCGCCCGCAAGCCGTGCGACAGTGGCGCCGGAAGCGTCCGGTGTAACTCCTGCTCAGGTGTTCAGAATTTCGAAGCAGAATTGTTCGAATGAGTGGCTGGCTTCAACGAGCCGGGTGGGGGCGATCCGGCACAGCCGATAACCGTTGTCCATGAATATCTCCACTCCCGGCCTGGCCAGGCCGCGCTGGGCGATCAGGGTCTGCGGCTGCTTGAGCGGTTTTATTTCCGGGAGCAGCAGCGCCGGCAGGAAATCGCTTTCCATTTTATTCTCCGACACGGTCTTGACGACCACCGGCTCGGCGCTCGGGGCCAGATGCTGGATGCCGATATCGACGTTCGAGGGAGCGGTGCATTTCACCCAGCGGATCACGCCCACGCCCCAGGCGCTGCCGATGCCGGGCGGGCGGGTAATCACGAGGTCGCCGACATGGACCGGGACGTTGATCTGGCCGGTCTTGGACAGAGCCAGTCCGCCGGCGCTTTCGTCCTCGACGTCCCAGGTCGAATATTCCCGTTCCGACATTCGCGCCGCGGCGGGTTTCTTTTCGTCGATCCCGAGCTGATGACGTTGCGGTATGGGGCCGACGAAAGTCGAGCTGACCACGAATTTCCTCCCGCCGTTGATCCAGTAGTTGATGGCATCCAGTCCGACGGCGATGTCCACCTGATGGCCGCTAGGCTGACTGCGGCGGAAGCTGCGCTGCGGGTTGACGCCCCAGGCGCTGATGACGCGCTTGAGCATATCCTGGCCGCTTTCCTGGAAAAAATTTTCCTGCAATCCTTCCGGCGGAGGCAGCTGTCCATTCTTGAGCAGTGTCAGTTGCGTATGCGCCAGGCGCGCCAGCTCCACGGTATTGAGCAGACGGTAGGGAGGCGAGCGCCCGTCCAGCAAGGTATCCGCCGAATACACGATACCGGCACGGTCTTTTTCCTGATCGATCAGGAACTGGCAGGTGGGGTTGTATGTCGGCGTGATGTCGCTCAGATGCGCGAGCGAGGCCCAGCGGTCCAGGTAATGTTGAACCCGGTCGATCATGCGCGGCGGGAGGTGAAACGGATCGCTGAAATCCAGTAACAGCGCCTGCTTGTACACGTGGCTTATCTTGCTGCGGGACAGGGTCTTGTTCAGCGGATCGTCCACTTCGATGTCGGCGAGTTTGAGCCGCTCCGCGTGCGTGTACAGGGTGTGGATCTCCTTCCAGATTTCCGGCGGATCAGGCGAGTAGGTCTGGTAGGAGACCGCCAGCACGTCCGTGAGGCAGCGGATGGCGCGCTGGGCTGATAGCGCCGTCATCGTCAGTTCCTTGCGGTCGCCGGTCTTGTCGCCGCGGTTCAGCACCAGGCGTTTGTAGCCGTTGGCCATTTCCATCTGGAGCTGGCGGTTCTGTTCGGCAATGGTCTTGTGTTTTTCGGAGAGCGGCAGCGGTTGACCGATGTACTGTTTGGCGAGTTCGAGCGAAATCTGATTGACGGGATAGCGGAACAGCTCCAGCAGCTGCAGACGCAGCGTATCGTCGAATTCGACCCGGTTGTGAATCGACAGGGTCGAGAGCAGCTTGCGACTGGTCTCGGCGATGTTGAGCAGCGGCAGATTATCGAGCCATTTC
>DATICK010000326.1:0-5587 GCA_035456865.1 Sulfuricaulis sp. | reverse complement strand
GGAGCAGTATCGCGAGGTGGTGGCGGTCTTTACCCGCATGCTCGACAACGTGGTCGAGATCAACGGCCTGCCGCTCGCGCAGCAGCGCCATGAAATCCACCATAAACGCCGCCATGGCATGGGCTTCCTGGGCCTGGGCTCAACGCTCACCATGCTGCGGATGAAATACGGCTCCCCCGAATCGCTCGAGTTCACCGAACGCGTGGCGCGCGAAATGGCCGAGGTCGGTTGGGAGGTGGGCGTCGGGCTCGCCGAGGAAAAGGGTCCGGCCCCGATCATGGAGGACGAGTTCACGGTCACCGAAGAAATGCTGGTCAGGCGTCCGGAGATGTGCCGCGACGGGCACAAGGTCGGCGACAAGGTCAAGGGCAAGGTGCTGCTCGCCCGCTACAGCCGTTACATGCAGCAGTTCGATGCCGCGCTTACCGCGCGCATTGCCGAGAAAGGTGCGCGCTTCACGCACCATACCTCGATCGCCCCGACCGGCACCATCTCGCTATCACTGGCCAACAATGCCAGCAACGGCATTGAGCCGTCATTCGCGCATCAGTACAGCCGCAACGTGATCCGCGAGGGCCGCAAGACCAAGGAGAAAGTGGACGTGCTCTCCTTCGAGTTGCTCGCCTACCGCACCTTGGTCAATCCCAAGGCCACCCCGGAGTCGGACGACCCGCAGGCGAAATTGCCGGACTACTTCATCACGGTCGACCACATCAACCCGCGCGAGCATGTGGATGTACAGGCGGCCGCTCAGAAATGGGTGGACTCGTCGATATCCAAGACGGCGAACGTGCCCACCGACCACCCCTACGAGGACTTCAAGGACATCTATCTGTATGCCTATGAGAAGGGCCTCAAGGGCTGCACCACCTTCCGCTTCAACCCGCAGGCGTTCCAGGGCGTGCTGGTGAAGGACAAGGACCTCGAGAACACCACCTACCGCTTCCAGCTGGCCAATGGCGAGATGATCGAGGTCCGGGGCAACGAGGAGATCGAGTACGACGGCGAGGTACATTCCGCCGCCAACCTGTACGACGCCCTCAAGGAAGGCTATTACGGTCGGTTTTGAGAGGCCTGTACATGCATCAGAAATACATTTAAGGATAGAGAATCAGGAGTTCATTATGGCTATCAAGATTGAACAGAAGATCACCGGGTACGAGGTCGTCAAAGAGGAGCCCAAGCGCGCTCCCGAGAGCAACGTCGTACACATGCACGAGAAGCTCGAGCGGCCCGAGATGCTGCTGGGGTCGACCTACAAGATCAAGACCCCCCTCACCGAGCATGCCCTGTACGTCACGATCAACGACATCGTGCTCAACCCGGACACGCCGCATGAGAAGCGCCGGCCCTTCGAGATCTTCATCAACTCCAAGAACATGGACCACTTCCAGTGGGTGGTGGCGCTGACCCGGGTCATCTCCGCGGTGTTCCGCAAGGGCGGTGACGTCACCTTCCTGGTGGAGGAACTGCACTCGGTGTTCGATCCCCGCGGCGGCTACTTCAAGAAGGGAAAATATACCCCCTCGCTCGTGGCCGACCTGGGCGATGTCATCGAGCGTCACCTCAAGCTGATCGGTCTCATCCAGACCGAGGAGCCGGACGCGGCGCGCCAGCAGTTCATCGCCGAGAAGCATGCCGAACTGAAAAAACGCGCCAGCGCAATAGAAACCGCCAGCGATGAGACTTGCGACTTCCCGTCCGATGCGCAGCTCTGCGTCAAATGTTCCACCAAGGCTGTCATCAAGATGGATGGATGCATGACCTGTCTCAACTGCGGCGACTCGAAGTGCGGATGATGTTTTGATGCACTTGATGCACGTGGAAAATTTCAAAAAAGTGTTTGCAATTTTTTTTCCATTGCCTTAATGTCTTGACACACTAGGACAGTGTGCTAGACATGAAGTGAACGTTGAACACGGATGTCACTGCCCGGATTGCGGGATGCCGCCGACAAGCATGAAGGTCATCGCGGCGCCGGGTGGAATCAGGATCAACCAAGAGTTAATGGATCGATTGCGAAGCTCGACAACCGGTAGCAAGCATAATAGTACCCACCTGCAGCGGTGTCCGGCTGCCAGGTCCTGTTCTTCCCGCTCCTCTCGCCATGTTATATCCGCCAGCAAACCCTGGCCCGTATCTCTGTCCCGAATCCATCAAAAGACAGCCCAAGGCTGTCTTTTTCTTTTTCTCGCGCCTTTCGGCGCGGCCGATTTTGCTCCCGGCAAAATCGCGGCAACGAGCAGTAGCGTCGGGGGGTTTTGGCCCCTGACTTCCCTGCAAGTCCCTTAACCCAAACCAAAGGAGCTCATCATGGCAGCCAAGAAAAAGGCCAAGAAAAAAGCACCGAAGAAGAAATAACGCGACAGGCGAGGGGAATTTCGATGGCAGCGCGGTATATCGTCGCCGCCTTGGATTACCCCGTCCGCCTTCGCAGGTGATAAGCCGGTAGCACCCGCCTGGTTGTTAAAGCTAGCGAGGTGTTACCGGTTTTTTTATTTTTGTCCGGGCGAACGCAGTAAGGCGATATTTATACTTGCCGTCGATTTTTTTCCTCAGATTTTCGACATTCCCGCCAGATGATCTTCGGGGTATCGAAGCTCGCCCCGTCCTGCAGATAATGCAAGGGGAAACAAGCCCTTATAGCGATCAAAACCGGCTCCTGTCAGCGGGAGCGCGTCACTTCATGCGCCGCGCAGTTCCCGGTCCAGGTCGGCCAGGCGCTGCGGAGTACCCACATCCCGCCAGCGACCGGTGAAATGTTCGCCGCTGACCAGACCCCGCGCCAAGGCGGCACGCAGCAATGGTGCCAGCGGAAACTTGCCCGGACGACATTCCGCAAACAGGGCGCGTGCATAGACGCCAATACCGCTGAACGTCAGGCGTGGTGCTCCTTCCGCGAACAGCTTTCCCTCCCGCAGCGCAAAGTCACCCTGTGGATGCTGCGGCGGATTATCCACCAGCACGAGATGTGCTAAGCCGTCGAGACGGGCAGGCAGACGGTCAAAGGGGTAATCTGTCCAGATGTCGCCATTGATCACCATGAATGGATCGGTGTCGATCAGGGGCAGTGCCTTGAAAATACCACCGCCGGTCTCGAGCCCACCGCCTTCTTCATGCGAATAGACGACACGCACCCCGTACCGGCCGCCATCACCGAGATAGGCGCTGATTTTTTCCCCCAGATGCGAGTGGTTGATCACGAGATCGCGCAGCCCGTGACGGGCCAGTCCTTCGATCAGATGCACGATCAGGGGTTTGCCGCCAGCCTCGAGCAGTGGTTTCGGGACGGTGTCCGACAGTGGCCGCATACGTTCCCCGCGGCCCGCCGCCAGAATCATGACCTTTAAACTCATGCGCCCTCCGTCAGCTTGAGCTCGCGCAACAACGCATTCAACGCTTGCAGTTCCGGGTAGCGGGCGCCCACGGCTTGCACGTAACCCAAGGTGCGCGGGATATCACTCAAGTAGCCGGGCTTGCCATCGCGATGATTGAGTCGGGCAAAGATGCCGGTGGCTTTGAGATGGCGCTGGACCCCCATGAGGTCGAACCAGCGGAGAAACTGGTTGTCGTCATCGCCCACTGGTATGCCGGACTGCAACGCCAGGTCGTGATAGCCTTTGACCCAGTCCTCGACCCGCTCGCGCGGCCAGGCGATGTAGCAGTCGCGCAACAGCGATACGAGATCGTAGGTCACTGGCCCCCGGACCGCATCCTGAAAATCGAGTATGCCGGGGTTGTTGCGATCGGTCAGCATCAGGTTGCGCGAGTGATAGTCGCGGTGCACCCACACCCGCGGCTGCGACAACGCGGCGTGCGCCAGGAACGTAAACGTCTCATCCAGCGCCGCCTGCTGCCCGGCGGTGAGTTTCAGCCCCAAATGCCGCCCCAGATACCATTCGCGGAAGATCTCCATTTCACGCTGGAGCAGCGTCTCATCATATTCCGGAAGAAATTTTCCGGCAGCCTCGGTGAAGCTGCCGGCCTGCAGGACCACCAGCGCCCCCATGGCATCGCCGTACAACCGCTCCACGGTCCGGTCGCTCAGATGCCGCAGGTAGAGTTGGTCGCCCAGATCGGTAATGAGGAAAAATCCCTGATCGTGGTTTTCCTCCAGGACCTCAGGCACATTGAGCCCCAGCGCATGGAAGCGGCGGGCGATCGCCACGTAGGAATGCATGTCGCCCTTGTCCGGCGGCGCGTCCATGGCAATAAGACTTTGTTGTCCCGCAGTAACCCGGAAATAACGGCGAAAGCTCGCGTCCGCCGAAGCTGGACGGATGTCGAACCGGCCGGCTCCGAGCACCCGCGCGATCCAGTCCTTGAGTGCATCAAGACGTATGTCCAAGTGCGGCCTTGCGAATGTCGCCCGCGCGGGCGGAAAAGCTTGATGGGGGATACATAGTATGCAATTTTATGTCACCCATCATAAAACAATGACACTCTGGTTCCCATGCCTCTTGTGCATTCCGCCCGTGTTGCCCTGTGCCTTGTCGTCGTCGTGGCAGCAGGATGGAGTCCGGCGGCACGATCTGTGGAAGAAGGCATGTGCCCGGAGCGGCCTCCTCGCCTGTCCACCGCCAATAAACCTCGCCCGGCCGCCGAAAATCTACCGACAGACATACGCGCGCAGGAACTGCGTTCGACGCAGGGTGGATTCAGCGAGTTCGCCGGGAACGTGGAAATGCATCGGGGCGATCAATCCCTGACCGCCGATCAACTGCGCTACGACGCGGCCACGGGCCAGGTGGATGCCACCGGCAATGTCACTCTCAAGGATTCCGCCAACTCGTATTATCAGACACAGGAGACACAGCTTAATCTCGATTCGCGCATCGGTTATGCCGGTCCCAGCTATTTTCGCCTCGAGAACGCCGGAGCCCGCGGCGACGCTGAACGCATCGATTTTGAGGGGCCGGATCACACTCGGCTGACGCGCGTGCGCTACACCACCTGCGCACCGGGGCAGGACAGCTGGTTCCTGAAAATGCGCGAACTCGAGCTCGACACCCAGGAAGACATCGGCATTGCTTACCATGCCTACCTGGATTTCCAAGGGGTGCCGATTTTTTACCTGCCCTATCTAAATTTCCCGCTTTCCGACCAGCGCAAGTCGGGATTCCTGATTCCCCGGGTGGGCAACTCGAGCAATAGCGGGTTGAAGGTGGCGGCACCCTACTATTTCAATCTCGCGCCGAATTTCGACGATACCATGACACCACAGTATATGAGCAAGCGCGGCTTGCAACTGCAGAATCAGTTTCGCTACCTGACCCAACACTCGGAAGGGAAGTTCGATCTTGAGGCGCTCCCAAACGATCGCAAGGCTAACGATGACGACCGTATGGCGATTACTTATCAGCACAAGCAGGTCTTCAGTCCGTTGTGGTCGGGCAAAATAGACATGCGACATGTGTCGGACGATAATTATTTCAACGATTTCGGGGATAACATCGGCATCACCAGCCAGACGCACCTGCCGCAGAACGCCGAGGTCGACTACCGCGGCCCGATGTGGAACTTCAGCGCTCTCGCAGCGGAATATCAAACGATCGACCCCACCGTCGCGGTGACCGACCGTCCTTAC
>DATICK010000325.1:0-10969 GCA_035456865.1 Sulfuricaulis sp. | reverse complement strand
CTGGCGCAGCGCATGCAAGGCAAAAGCCCGGGCGACTGATTATCCGGCATGACCAACGATTTCTGGAATTCCCGTTTCTCCGAACCAGGCTACGCCTATGGCACGGAACCTAACGCCTTTCTGGTGTCGCAGAAACATTATTTGCTGCCCGGCCTCAAGGCACTTGCGGTCGGGGACGGCGAGGGGCGCAACGGGGTGTGGCTGGCGCAGCAGGGGCTCGACGTGCTGTCGGTGGACGGCTCCGAGGTGGGCTTGCGCAAGGCGCGAGAACTGGCTAAGAGCCGAGGCGTTTCGATTGGCACGGAATTAGCCAACCTCACGACATGGAAATGGCCTGAGAACGAGTTCGATATTGTTGTCGCGATTTTCATCCACTTGCCGCCGGAGCACCGCGCACGCATGCACGACAAGATGCTGCGGGCCCTCAAGCTCCGCGGTGTGCTGATCATGGAAGCGTTCACGCCGGAGCAGCTCGAATACAAAACCGGCGGTCCGCCGGTCAGGGAAATGCTCTATACCGTGGAGACGGTGCGCGAGGACTTTTCGAAGGGAGAAATTCTGTTGCTGCAGCAGATGTTGACGGATTTACACGAAGGGCCGCACCACCACGGCACGGCGTCGGTGGTCAGGCTGGTTGTGAAACACAAATCCTTGTCCTAGCGGCTGTAACCCCAGCTGTCCTTCAGGTAGACATCCAGTCCGGTGTAATCGTTCTTGCCGGCGAAGGCCAGACCCTTATCGGCGCCGTTCGCCGCCATCAGTCGGCTCACCACCTGTGAGGCCTCGGGTGAAACCAGCGCCGCGGCAATGCGCGCCTGATCTTCCCGCGAAATGCGTGGACCGGCGGAGAACGCCTGGTTGGGTATGGGCTGCGTCATGTAGATCGCGCGCAAGAGTTTTTTGCTCTCGTTGAATTTTTTCACACTGGCCGCGGGCAGAATGCCGGCATTGCATTGTTTCTCGATTGCCACGCTCTCGTAGACCTTCGTCGCCCCCAGGGTGTTGACGATGAGCGGCTGGCGCGCGGGGTTGTCGAACTGGCCGAGCACTGCCAGCGTGCCGAAGTCCGGTGGCGTCATGCCGCATATCCTCAGGCCGGCGAGTTGCTTGAGATTGGTAATCCTGTCTTCTTTTCGCACCACAACCACGAATGCGTATTCGTCAGCAAGCTTCACCAGGGTATGGTGTTGCAGGTTGGAAATGCGCCAGCTGTTCAAGTGCGGTCCATCAAACACGAGATCATATCTGCCCTGCTGCATTTCCTTCTGGTAGGTGAGCCAGTCTTTCGGGTAGTGAAAAATGATTTTTTTGCCGATGATGTGTGTCAGGTACTCGGCAATGGGACGATAAGTGCGCAGAGCCTCGGCCTCGGTTTCATGTGGGGGCGCGGAGAACACCAGCGCTCCCTGTTCCCCGGCAATGCGTTCCGGGAGATTGCTCTTTTCGAAAGCGGGCGAAGCAGGTGTAAACGAGACCTTCTTCATGGCTGCGGCAGAAGACGCCTGCATCGGCGCGAGATTTTGTGCTTCAGAGGATTCCGCGACCGACAGCCGCGAGATGAAAACGAAGAAAAGTGCCAGAAAAACGGCCAGTGCGGATCTGATCTTCACGATGTCTCTCCTTGCTGCGTCTACTTCCAGGTTGCTTATTGCTTCTTGTCGATGTACTGGAAGAATCACGGATGCCGCAGGAACGTCATGTCAGACCGAGCGAACTACCGTGTTCTCTATATGAAGAGAAGCGTAGCCGGGGAAGGCGTCAAATCCAGATGACCAATATTGGCATTCGTTCCGGCCCGACAGGCGGCCGGTTTGATTGCGCGAGCGGTAAGGCATCCTGAACGTTACAAGGGTTTTCTCTGTCCTTACCGCTCAGAGTGCCCCGGAACTCAGGAGTGATCACATGAATCTTCTGTGCATAAGTTTACGGATTTACACGAAGTGTCTTACCGCCATGACACGTTCTTGGGTGTCAGACTGGCTGTAAACGAAAACCTTGTCCTAGCGGCCGTAACCCCAAGTATCCTTCAGGTAGACATCCAGCCCGGCGTAATCTTCCTTGTTCGCGTAGGCCAGACCCTTGTCGGTGCCATGGGCTGATATCAACCGGGCCATGGCCGGAGAGCCTTCCTGAGAAATCAATGCCGCCGCAATCCTCGCTTGGTCTGCCGTGGAAATGCGCGGACCGGCGGAGAATGCCTGGTTCGGCAACGCCTTCGTTTTGTACACGATACGCACGAGGTTTTCGCTGTTGGAGAATTTCTTGAGGTTTGCCATCGGCACAATCGCGGCCGTGCATTTCTTTTCGAATGCCACGCCCTCATATGCCTTGGCCCAACCGACGTTGTTCATGATAAGCGGTTGGCGCGCCGGATTATCGAATTCGCCGAGCACCGCGAGTGTGCCCAGGTTGGGCGGGTTCATGCCACACACCTTCTGCCCGGCAAGTTGCTTGATGTCGGTGATGCGGTTGTCATCCTTGCGCACCACCACGGCGAATACGTGCTCACCGGCAATTTTCACGAGGGTACTGTGCTGCAGCTTGGAGATGCGCCAACTGTTGAAATGCGGGCCGTCAAAAACGAGATCGTAACTGCCGCGCTGCATCTGCGTCTGGTATGTGAGCCAGTCGCTGGGATGTCTGTACACGATGGTTTTGCCAATGATGCGCGACAGGAATTCAGCGATCGGTTGATAGGTGCGGATGCCTTCTTCCTCGGTTTCACGCGGTGGCGCGCTGAACACCAGTATGTTGTCGCTGCCGGCTGGCATGCCTCGGGCGATGCCTTCGAGTGACGGTCGGTTGACTGCCGTCTTCGGCGGAGCGAAGGAGGCTTTGCGGGCAGTGGGGGCTTTCTCGCGAACGTTCTGTTCGGCGGCGCCGGCACCCGGGGCAAATATCATCGCGCCCAGCAATATCAGGCTGGTGGCAGTCGTCATTATTCTGTTAAATCCAAACACAGGACCTCCTTGTTCAACCAGATGATGTGTCTTGAAAGGGCCTCACCACTGCGCTTCCAGCGCCTCAGTAGTAACCCCATTCATTGCGAAGATATTCCGCCAGTCCATGGTATTCTTGGTTACTGGCCAGCGCAAAGTTGTTGCCGACCTTGAATGCGGCGCGCAGTTTTTCCGTCGGCCCGGCGGCATCTGGTGACGCCAATGCCTGGGCGATTTTCGCCTGATCTTCCAGCGATACGCGCGGACCGGCGGAAAACGCCTGGTTCGGCATGGGCTGGGTCTTGAAGACAATCTTGGTCAGCCCGGTCTGATCGTATTTCTTCAGATTGAGCGCGGGCAAGACGCCGCCTACGCATTTGCCGCTGACCACACCGTCGTAGATTTTTTCCCAGCCATTCGTGCTGACGATCACCGGTTGGCGCGACGGGTTCTCGAACTTGCTCAACAGCACAAGCGTGGCGAGATTCGGCGGCGCGTGGGCGCAGAAGGTGCGACCCGCCATCTGCTGAACGGTGTCGAAGGAGGCCTTGTCTTTTCTGACAATGACCACGAACTCGTGACGTTCAGGAATCTTCACCAGAATGTTGTGATTGAGCTTTTCCATGCGGTAGCTGTTGAAATGCGGTCCGTCGAAGATGATGTCATATTTTCCCTGCAGCATTTGGGTGCGGTACACGCCCCAGGTTCCCGGGTGTCTGAACACAACTTTCTTGCCGATGGTTTGGCTCAGGTAGGCCGCCACCGGCTGGTAAATTTGCTGGGCGTCTTCCGGCGATTCGCGCGGTGGAGCAGTGAAAACCAGCGTTTCCTGCTCTTCCACGATGCGTTCCGGCAGATTATTTTTGGCCGGCACGGGAGACGCCGGCGAAAAGGTGGTCTTGATCGCGGTGGCGATTGCCTGCAACGGCGGTATGTTTTTGGCGCCGGAAGATTCCGCGGCAAGCGGTGGTGCGATCGAAACGGCGAGCAATGCGAGAGAAATAATCAGAGCAGACTTGATATTCATGACAACTCTCCTTGTTGCACCCGATTCCCCAAACAGCATGACCGCTTATATTATTGTGTCTTTGGGAGATTTTTTTATTTATTATTTCGGGGCCGCGAAGCCATCATGTCAGAACGCGCGATCTCATATCCCAGTCAAGGAGAAGAGCCTAGCCCCGGAATCTGTCAAATCCAGTGACCATTTTTTGACATGCCACGTAAACCGACAAGCGGCCGATTTGTTTATGCCAGCGGTCGTGCAGCCATGCAGACCGGAGCTTTACTTAACTCCTTGCGGCATCAGGAACGCCGCGTGACCTGACTCCGGCGATACTGTGGCTGCATGAAATTACGCACGCAACACGACGAACCTAATTAATAGGGAAGTTCATGAAAGCCAAACGTCGCCAATCTGATACCTCCTCCCCGGACGTTTCCCTGTCCGCGCTTTTCTGGATTTTCTTCCGTATTGCCTGCACCAGTTTCGGCGGCTTCATGGCCATGATCGCGGTGGTCGAGAACGTGGTAGTGGAGCGCAAGAAGCTGCTCACGCACCAGGAAATGCTTGATGGCATTTCGCTGGCGTCGATGCTGCCCGGTCCGGTCGCGGTCAATGTCTGCACTTACGTGGGTTACCGGCTGCTTGGCAGCATGGGTGCACTGGTCGCCGCATCGGCCGCGATTCTTCCCGCCTTTGTGCTCGTCGTGGCGCTGTCCGCTGCCTACTTCCGCTGGGGTCAGATTCCGGCGGTGAATAAACTCTTCATGGGATTCATTCCCGCCGTGACCGCTGTGATCGTCGCAGCCGCGTGGAACATGAGCCGCAAGTCACTCGCCGGTGCGCGCGAGGTCGCCATTGCCATCGGCGCGTTCGCGGTGCTGCTCGGGATCGGTGGCTTCTACAGCACGCTCGCGATCATTGTCGGCGCCGGCGTTATCGGCTGGTTGTTGTTCCGTTCGGAAAGCGGCACGCCGACCAAACCGAGAAAAAAACGGAGAGCTTCTAGGCCGAAATTCAACGCCCACGCGTTTATGTTGGGTACGATGCCGATGGTCAATGTGCCATGGTGGAATCTCGACCCCGCCATTCTCACCAAGATTTTTGCCGTTTTTGCCGGCATGAGCGTCATGCTATTCGGCGGCGGTTACGTTTTCATACCGCTGATTCAGGAAATCGTGGTTAATCACCAGCAGTGGGTGACGACCCAGGAGTTCATCGACGGCATTGCGTTGGGCCAGATCACGCCGGGACCGATTCTGGTAAGCGCGGCGTTCATCGGACTTAAGGTCGCCGGCCTTGCCGGCGCGGTGGTCGCGACCATCGCCATCTTCGCGCCGCCGGCGCTGCTCATGGTGGTGGCTTCCGGCGCCTATGCACGTCTGCAACACTCGCGCGCCATTCAGGCATCCTTGCGTGGCGTGCGCCCGGCGGTGATCGGCATGATCTTCGCCGCTGCCGTGGTCGTGGGGCGGAGTGCGATGCCGGTATGGTATTCAATCGCGATTTTCGCGATTGCGCTTTATGCGCTGATACGGATGCGCGTGGAAGCGGTGTGGGTCATCCCGGCCGCGGGCGCGGCGGGCTGGTGGTTGTATTGAGTTGTCGGGTGTCGCGGGCGCGGCGCACCAAACAGGAAACCTTGCTCCAGGAGTTATTGCCATGAATATCTTCATGATCGGAACCCAGCGTTCAGGCTCGAATCTGTTGCGCCTGATGTTGAACGAACTGCCCCGCATTGCCGCGCCGCACCCGCCACATATCCTGCAACGCCTGATGCCACTGGTGCCGAACTACGGCGACCTCGACAAGCGCGCGAATTTCAGCCAACTCGTCGAGGATGTGTGCCGACTGGTCGAACTGAATCCGGTGTCGTGGGAAGGCGTGACGCTCAAGCGCCGCAATGTCCGGATGCGCTGCCGTCGGCACACCCTCATGGCCGTGTACGAGGCGGTGTACAACACCATGGCGGAAGCCTGGAATGCCGGCAGTTGGTGCTGCAAGAGCATGTCCAATATTCAGTACCTTCCACAGATCGAGGCGCATTTCCGCAGCCCGCGTTACATCTACCTCTATCGTGACGGACGTGACGTGGCGGTATCGTTTCGCAAGGCCGTGGTCGGGGAGAAGCATTTCTATCACATCGCCAGGGAGTGGGCCGCGACCCAGCAGCTGGCGCTTACGATGCGCGAGCGTATCGGTCCGGGCCGGTTCTTCAGCATCAGTTACGAATCGCTCACGAGCACGCCGGAACCGTCCATGCGGCGTCTGTGCAAATTTCTCGGTATACGCTTCAATCCTGCCATGCTTGAGTTTTACAAATCCGACGAAGCCCAGCGTGCAGCCGAATCGAGCGAGCTTTGGGGTAACGTGGTCAAACCCATCATGGCGGACAATACCCGCAAGTTCCTGCGCGATGCCTCCGAGAACGATATCCGCATCTTCGAATCGGTGGCGGGAGACTTATTGGACGCCCTGAATTACGAGCGCATGTATGTTCCGCGCGGCGGTGAGACGATTTTCAGAGCGGAAGACATTCAACTGTTTGACGCGGAAAACCTGCGGCTCAAGGAACAGATGCTCGATCGCACCGACGCGGCAGACCTCAAACGTCGTGACCGTCAGGCCATATTGATTCAGGAAATCCGCGCGCGTGGCCAGATGGCGCCACCGGACATGCGCGCCATTGCCTGATGGCGATGTCGATCCAGGACCGACCGGCTGCTGGCGAAGGCTGATCTCCTCCGGTTTGCGGTCAGGATGTTGCGTTATCCGCCCGGTTTTTTCGCCGCTTCCAACTTGCGGTCGCCTTGATTCCGGCCCGACAAGCGGCCGGTTTGTTTGCGCGAGCGGTAAGGCATCCTGAAGGTAGCGGGCTTTACTTAGTTCTTACTGCTCCGGGAACCATGGATTCAGGGGTGATCGCGTGAAGATTTTCATGATCGGAACACCACGCTCAGGCGCCAATTTGCTGCGTTTGATGCTGAACGAATTGCCGCGTGTCGCCGCACCGCATCCGCCGCATATCCTTCAGCGCATGATGCCGCTCATGCCGAACTACGGAGATCTCGAAAAGCGGGAAAACTTTGCGCAACTCGTCGAGGATGTCTGCCGGCTGGTTGAGCTCAATCCGGTTCCGTGGGAAGGTGTAACGCTTGGCCGTGCCGACATCGAGCAGCGTAGCCGTCGGCGCACGCTCATGGGAGTGTACGAAGCCGTGTACGACGCGATGGCCACAACCTGGGAGGCGCGCAGTTGGTGCTGCCAGAGCCTGGCGAATATCGCCTACCTGCCGCAGATCGAGGCGCATTTCCGCAGCCCGCGCTATATCTATCTCTACCGTGACGGGCGCGACGTAGCAGTCTCGTCGCGCAAGGCGGTTACGGGCGAGAAGCATTTCTACCATCTCGCCAGGGAATGGGCGACGACCCAGGTACTGGCGACCGCGATGCGCGAGCGTATCGGCCCGAACCGGTTCTTCAGCATCAGTTACGAATCGCTCACGAGCCAGCCTGAGCTTTCCATGCGCCAGCTGTGCAAGTTTCTGGGTGTGCGTTTCAGCCCCTCCATGCTGGAGTTCTACAAGTCGGACGAGGCCCGCCGCGCGGCGGAATCGAGCGACCTGTGGAGCAATGTCGTGCGTCCGATCATGGCTGGCAACACCCGCAAGTTCCTGCACGAAGCCTCGGAAGAGGACATTCGCCTGTTTGAGTCGGTGGCGGGCGACGTGTTGACCGCACTCGGTTACGATCTCGCGCGCATTCCGCGCGGCCCCAGAAGGATGGTCAGCGAGGAAGATATCGGACGGTTCGAGGTGGAGAATCGCCGGCTCAAGGAAGAGGCGCTCGCTCGAACCAACATGGAGCATTTCATGCGTCTCGAGCGGCAGACGAATCTGATCCACGAGATTCGTTTGCGTGGCCAGATGGCGCCGCCGGACATGCGCGCTATCGTCTGATCAGCGCCCGGGGACCAGGCTGTCTAGAGGCCGAGGTCCTTGAGCTTGCGTGTCAGGGTGTTGCGTCCCCAACCGAGTTTTTTCGCCGCGTCCAGCTTGCGTCCGCCTGTGTGTTTGAGCGCGGCTTCGATCAGGATGCGCTCGAAGCTGTCGTTGATATCCTTGAAAATCTCACCATCGCCACGCGCCAGCCGCTGTTCGACGATGTTTTTGAGCCGCGTCTCCCAATCGGCGCTGCGGACATTTTCGGCGTCGTCGGCAAGCAACTCCGGCGGCAGATCCTCGACGCGGATCGTCTGACCCGGGGCCATCACGGTCAGCCAGCGGCAGGTGTTCTCCAGCTGCCGCACGTTGCCCGGCCAGGACAGGCCGCTCATGTATTCCTCCGCCTGCGGCATCAGTTGTTTCGCTTCCACGCCCAGCTCCATGGCGGATTTTTTGAGGAAGTAGCGGGCCAGTGTCGGAATGTCCTCGCGCCGCTCGCGCAGCGGGGGCAGGTGAATGCGGATGACGTTCAGGCGGTGGAACAGGTCTTCGCGGAACTTGCCAAGCTTCACCCGGTCTTCCAGGTCCTGATTGGTCGCGGCGATGATACGTACATTGGTTTCCACCTGATCGTGTCCGCCGACGCGGTAGAACTTGCCATCCTGCAACACGCGCAGCAGGCGCGTTTGCAACGCCGGCGGCATGTCACCGATTTCATCGAGAAACAGCGTGCCGCCATTGGCTTGCTCGAACCGCCCCTTGCGTTGCAGCGTGGCCCCGGTGAAGGCGCCCCTTTCGTGGCCGAAGAGCTCGGATTCGAGCAGTTCGCTTGGGATCGCGGCGATATTGATGGCGATAAAGGATTTGTCGGCGCGCGGACTGTGGTTGTGCAGGGCGTGCGCCACCAACTCCTTGCCAGTGCCGGATTCGCCGTTGATCAGCACGTTCAAATGCGAGCCCGAAAGCCGTCCGATGGCGCGGAAAACTTCCTGCATCGAAGCCGCGGAGCCGATGATTTCCGGCGTGCGATCGTTGCTCGGCGTCTCCACCTTCTGCCGGCGGCGGTGTTCGACAGCGCGGCGCACCAGACGCACCGCCTCGTCAACATCGAATGGCTTGGGCAGGTATTCGAAGGCGCCGCCACGATAGGACGCGACCGCGCTTTCCAGGTCGGTGTGCGCCGTGATGATGATCACGGGAATTTCCGGCGCCTTGGCGTGAATGGTCTCGAGCAGTTCGAGCCCGCTGACGCCGGGCATGCGAATATCCGAAACGACCACATCCGGTCGCTGCCGGTCGAGCAGGTCCGCGATCTCGTTGGCGGAATCGAAACTTTTCACCGTCATGTCCGCCTGGCTGAGCGCCTTCTCCAGCACCCAGCGGATGGAGCGGTCGTCGTCGATAACCCAGACGATATCCTGCCTAGCCATGACTGTTCTCCAGCGGAAGGTAGATGCTGAACACCGTCAGCCCCGGCCGGCTGTCACATTCGATCAGGCCGCCGTGCTTGGCAACGATGTCCTGGGCGATGGACAGCCCGAGGCCTGTCCCGCCGGGCTTGGCCGTTACCATGGGATAGAAAATATGGTCCCGAATTTCCTCGGGGATGCCGGGGCCGTTGTCCTCGATATCGACGCGCAGCACCAGACGATGGCGCTTTTGACCGATGGTAAAACTGCGTTCGATGCGCGTGCGCAGGCGGATGATGCCCTGGTGCTGTATCGCTTCGGCCGAGTTGCGAACGATGTTGAGCACGGCTTGAGTCAGCTGTTCCGGTTCGCCCTCGAAATCCGGCAGGCTCGGGTCGTATTCCCGTTCCAGCGTGAGGCCGACCGGCACTTCCACAAGCATCAGCTTGCGCACGTGTTCCATGATTTCGTGCAGGTTGACCGGTTTCTTTTTCAGCGGCTGATGCGGGCCCATCATGCGGTCCACCAGATTACGCAGGCGATCGGCCTCGTGGATGATGATGCGGGTGTATTCTTTGAGCGATTTGTCCGGCAGTTCGCGCTCCAGCAACTGGGCCGCGCCACGTAGCCCGCCGAGGGGGTTCTTGATCTCGTGCGCCAGGCCACGCATCACCGCGCGGTTGGCGGCCTGACGGTCGAGCATGTTTTCGTCGCGCGCCAGACGCATCAGGCGGTCCACCTGCGTGAGTTCGACCAACAGCGTGGTTTCCTGACTACCATCGATAAGCGGCGTGACGATGCAATCCACGGTGATGGTTCTTTCCATCGGTAACCGCAGTCGCACGCCGCGCACCGTAATGGGATGCCGACTTTCCAGCGTCTCGCGCAGGGTTTTAGCCAAGCGTCGAGATTGCGGCAACAGGTCGGTGAGTTTCTGGCCGGCAATTTTTTTAGCGCTGACTTCAAATAACATCTCGCCGGCGGGATTGATGCTGGTCAGGCGCAATTCAGCATCGAACGTCAGCACTGCCGTCGTCAGGTTTTCGAGTATGCGTGAAGGGGATCCTGTGAGCATGGGCCACCTGTCGGGGGTTCTTAGGCCTGAATAAGCATGTTTCACGCCGGTCGGATTTCCTTGAAAATAAGCAATTTGCGAACTTCCCTTGTTCCAAGATTTATCATGCACCATTTTGGTGCGTAAAGCGATATTGCCTGGTTATTCAAAAACGAACGCCCCCATCTCGGGGGCGTTCGGCAGTACCGCGAGTGTCGCGCCCTCGTTAGACGCTGTAATACATATCGAACTCGATCGGATGCGTGGTCATGCGCAGGCGCGTGACTTCCGCCATCTTGAGATCGATATAGGCATCGATAACGTCATCGGTGAACACGCCGCCGGCCTTGAGGAAGGCGCGATCCTTGTCGAGCGCCTCAAGCGCCATGTCGAGCGCATGGCATACGGTTGGAATCTTCTTCGCCTCTTCCGGCTCCAGGTCGTACAGGTCCTTATCCATCGCCTCGCCCGGATGGATCTTGTTCTGGATACCATCGAGCCCCGCCATCATCATGGCGGCAAAGGCGAGATAAGGGTTACTGCCGGCATCAGGGAAACGCACCTCGATGCGCCGGCCTTTCGGGTTCGGCACGTACGGAATGCGGATCGAGGCGGAACGGT
>DATICK010000324.1:0-6655 GCA_035456865.1 Sulfuricaulis sp. | reverse complement strand
CACGCTACTAAAGTACGCCCTCCGGCAACTGCATTGTGACGCAATGCAAGCTGCCAAATTGATAAATGAGCGGCAGGCAGTCGATGGCTACGATCTCGCGGTCCGGAAAGCATTCCTTCAGTCGTACCAACGCCAGGCTATCGGAGGGATCATCATAGGTGGGTACCAGCACCGCGCCATTGATGATGAGGAAGTTCGCATAGGTGGCGGGCAGACGGTTGCCATCCTCATCGAACTTCGCGCGCGGCCAGGGCAGGGATACGAGCCGGTAGGGTTGACCGTCGGCGGCGCGGAAGGTTATCAGTTCATCCTCCATCGCTTTCAGCTCGGTGTAATGCTCGTCCTGGGGGTCGTCGCATTTCACATAAGCAATGGTGCCGCGGTCGCAGAAGCGCGCGAGCGTGTCGATGTGGCTGTCGGTGTCGTCGCCGGCGAGATAACCGTGCTGCAGCCACAGAATCCGGTTGATGCCGAGCGATCCCATGAGCCGTTCTTCGATCTGCTCCTTCGATAGTTTCGGGTTGCGCGTGGGGGCGAGCAAACAGCGGCTGGTGGTAAGCAAAGTGCCGGAGCCATCCACCTCGATCGACCCGCCTTCAAGGACCATGTCCACGGTTTGCATGGGAGTATCGCCGAAGGAGTCGACGCCATAAAGCTTGCGGCTGATCTGGTTGTCGAGCTCGTAGCCGAATTTCCCGCCCCAGCCGTTGAATCCGAAATCGAGCAACATGGGTTCGCCCTGGCACACGACCGTGATCGGTCCGTGATCGCGCGCCCAGGTGTCGTTCGACGGGACCGTGCGCAACATGACCCGCCCCATGTCCACGCCGGCTTTGGTAAGAATTTCATCAACCCGCTCGCGCTGCGTCCGGTCGTAGCAGCAGATCAGCACTTTTTCGCGCAGACTCACTTGTCGCGCGATTTCGATAAATACCGGTTCCACCTGTTTCAGGCGCTTGGCCCAGTCGCCGTGCGCGTGCGGCCAGGTGAGCATGACGCCGCTTTGCGGCGCCCATTCAGGCGGGAGGTAATTGCGGCAGTTGTCGGCCATGAGAGTTTTACATATCAGAATCAAAAACCGGCGTATGCTAGCGTAGCCATCAAGTCTTCGCCAGACAGGCAATTGTCCCGGTTAGTTTGATTTCTGGCGGCAACTGGTTTTGAATGGCGCCTCTTTTTGCCCAACCGGAGTCGAGATGTCCCTGATTCGCCCCTTTACTGGCCTGCGTCCGGCGCCCGGTCGCGCCGTCGATGTGATCGCGCCGCCCTATGACGTTCTGAACACGGACGAGGCGCGCGTACGCGCCGCCGGCAAGCCGTGGAGTTTCCTGCACATCTCCAAGCCCGAGATCGACCTGCCCGCGGGCACTGACCCGTACGGCGACGCCGTCTATGCCAAGGGTCGAGAAAATTTTCGGAAGATGCTCGACGCCGGCGTGCTCCAACGCGATCCCGGTCCTTTTTATTACGTATACCGTCTCGTGATGGGCGCACACCAGCAGACCGGCATCGTAGCCGCGGCTTCGGTTCCTGACTACGACAGCAACCGCATCCGCAAGCACGAGTTCACCCGCCCGGACAAGGAAGACGATCGCGTGCGGCAGATCGAGGCGCTCAATGCACAGACCGGGCCGGTGTTTCTGACTTACCGGCGGTCATCGGCCGTGGATAAGATTATCGACGACGTCGCGCGCTCTGTTCCGGAAGTGGACGTCACCGCCGACGACGGCGTGCGTCACACGCTATGGGCGATGCGCGATCGTCGGCAGATCGACGCGATTACAGCCGCCTTCGACGCCATGCCTTGCCTCTACATCGCCGATGGACATCATCGCTCGGCCGCGGCCTCGCGTGTGGCGGCGGCCCGACGCGCCGCCAATCCGAAGCACACCGGCGAGGAACCCTACAATTATTTTCTCTCCGTCATTTTTCCAGATAACCAGATGCAGATTCTGGATTACAACCGTGTGGTGAAGGATCTTAATGGATTGGAGCGCGGGCAGTTCCTGCAAAAAATCGTGAACGCTTTCAGCGTCAAAATCGAATCAGCGGCGGTAAAACCCGGACGTGCCGGCGAGTTCGGTCTCTACATGAAAGGCCAGTGGTATCGCCTGAATATCAAGTCCGAACGCATTCCCGCGAACGATCCGGTGAGGCGGCTGGACGTGAGCCTGCTGCAGGACAGCTTGATGACGCCGATGCTCGGGATTGGCGATCCGCGGCGTGACAAGCGCATCGATTTCGTCGGCGGTATTCGCGGCCTGCAGGAACTGGAACGGCGCGTGGATTCCGGCGAGATGGCCTGCGCGTTTTCCCTGTTCCGCACTTCCATCGGCGATATGATGGCGGTGGCCGACGCGGGTCAGGTGATGCCGCCCAAGTCAACCTGGTTCGAGCCCAAGCTGGCCGACGGGTTGGTGTCTCATGTGCTCGACTAACGCTGGCCGCTGTTGCTGACGGCCGACAGAATCGAATCGAGCGCGCGCACTGGCAAGATCCGTCGCAGCACGGCAAAAAGAGTCGTCGGAAAAGTCACGGCATAGCGCGCCTTGGGCCGGCGCGCCTCCAGCGCCTTGATCACCTGCTTCAGCACGGCTTCCGGCGGGAGCGTGAAGGGCATGGGCTTCGGTCCTTCGAGGCGTTTTTCCACGCGCGCATAGTATTCACGGTGCACGCTGTGTTCCTGGTCGATGTGGCGTTTGAACGCCGCATGGGCGTTGGCGCGGAAGCGGCTTGTAATCGGACCGGGTTCAATGAGCGAGACATGAATATTCGTCCCGCGCAGTTCCAGACGAATCGTGTCGGAGAGTGCCTCGAGTGCGAACTTGGAGGCGTTGTATGCGCCACGATAAGCGAAACACACGATGCCCAGTATCGAGCTGATCTGGATGATGCGGCCTTCGCCCTGGGCTCGCATGGTGGGGATCACCAGGTTGGTCAGTTCCTGCGTGCCGAAGACGTTGGTTTCGAATTGTGCCCGCAATGCCGCGCGCGACAAATCCTCGACCGCGCCGGGTTGACCGTAGGCGCCATTGTTGATGAGCGCGTATAGCTGACCCTGCGTGCGCGCGAGGACCGTTTCCACGGCCGTACGGATCGAACTCGAGGAATCCAGATCGAGCGGGAAGCTCGCAAAACCGGCTGTCGTCAGGGATTCGACATCGGTCGTCTGGCGCGCCGTGGCGAATACCCGGTAGCCGCGTTGCTTCAGGCCGTGCGCCAGGCAATGGCCGATGCCTGACGAGCATCCGGTGATCAGCACGCTTTTCTGTTCCATGGAAGCAGGCTCGCTGATGTTTGACGGTGCGGCTGACCGCAAAGGTTGCGTCACACCGGAAGTGACTGTAGGGTGTTTATTATCGTAGTTCAATAACATACCCATAGCGATGCCCGACATTCATCCCAGCTTGCTGATCGTGCAAGAGGCGGAACTCGATGGAGAGGTGTTGCGGTCCTTCGCGCCGCCCGAGCGCCAGCGCCGGTTCCGCACGCTGGCGGAAATCCGGAAAGATATCGAGGGATCGGTTCTGGTCGTTACCCCGAAAATGGCCCAGGAGGCACTGGCGCGACGCAAGACCGAAAATGCATCGTCCCCCAAGTTTGCCGTCATTCTCTGGGTAAACGACCCTCAGCAAAGAATGGATCGTGCCCTGCTCGATCACCCGCAGGTAGCCGGCGTATTGGATGTCACCTGTTCGAAGGAAGTGGTGTATGCCGTGTTCAAATCGGCGACTGCGCTGTTGCGGCAAGGGGGCGAGCAGCGCGCGGCGCAGATGCTCGAACATGTGCTCGAGATCGGACGCGCGCTGGCCTCGGAGAAGGACCTCGACACGCTGCTTGGACTGATCCTCACGCATGCACGCCATCTGACCGGCGCGGACGGTGCCTCGATTTACACCCGCGACAGCAACGGCAAGCTCTATTTCCGCCTGTGGCAAAATGCTTCCACCCGCGCCACCTCCGATGCCCAGAAAGCCCTGGTCGGCGATTACAGTATCGCCGGTCATGTCGCGCGTCAGGGCAAGGCGGTGATGCTGGACGATGCCTACGCGATTGCCCCGACGGCTCCGTATAAATTCAATCCGGCCTCGGACCGCTCCATCGGTTATCACACCAAATCGCTTTTAACGGTGCCGCTCACGAACAAGGCCAATGAGGTGGTCGGTGTATTGCAGCTCATCAACCGCAAGAACAACCCGGATGCTGTGTTGCGCCGACCGGAAGATTTTGAAAACCACGTGCTGCCGTTCGATGACTCGGACCGCGCCATCGCCATGGCGCTGGCGGGGCAGGCGGGGGTGGCGCTCGAGAACAGCATGCTATACGCCGACATCGAGCAGCTGTTCGAGGGTTTCATCAAGGCATCGGTGCAGGCCATCGAGGCGCGCGATCCGACCACGGCTGGTCATTCGTTCCGCGTGGCCGACTTCACCGAGCGCATTGCCGTGGCCGCGGACCGGGCCGATGCGCCCGGCCTGCGTGATGTCAGCTTCACGAAGGAACAATTGCGTGAGTTGCGCTACGCGTCCCTGTTGCACGACTTCGGCAAGGTTGGGGTGCGCGAGAACGTGCTGGTCAAGGCCAAGAAGCTCCAGCCCGCCCATCTTGATCTGCTCAAGCAGCGTTTTCGCTACGCGCGTGCCAGTCTGGAAAGGCGTGCTTACCGCCGTATGCTTGAATTGAATGATGCGCGGAACCGGAATGCCAGCGAATTCGAAACGCGCCGCCAAGAAATCGAGCAGGAACTTGCCGCTGACCGGGCGCGTCTGGACGAGTTCCTGCTACATGTGTTGCACGCAAACGAACCGACGGTATCGCACGAAGAAGTCAGCTCTGAACTGGCCGAGGTGGTCACGTTCCGTTTCCCCGGCGAGGACGGCGAGGAGCTTCCGCTGCTGCATGACTTCGAATTCGCCGACCTGACGCTCTCCAAAGGCAGCCTGAACGCCGAGGAGCGTGCCCAGATCGAATCGCATGTCAGTCACACCTACGCGTTCCTGAGTCTGATTCCATGGACGAAAAATCTGGCGAACTTGCCCGCGATCGCGTTTTCGCACCACGAAAAGCTTGACGGTTCCGGTTACCCGCGCCGCCTCTCGGCCGATAAAATTCCGGTACAGTCGCGCATCATGACCATCGCCGACATTTACGATGCGCTCACGGCCGGCGACCGGCCGTACAAGCAGGGCCTGCCGGCGGAGAAGGCGCTGGATATCCTCGCGGCCGAGGCCAGGGCCGCCAGGATCGACGCCATGCTTTATCGCGTATTTGTCGAATCCGGGGCATGGCGACTCCAACGCTGAAAGTGTGGTTCGTGGCACCGGCGAGAATTTCCGGTATAATCCGCGCCGCTAATATGCTATTGCTTCATTTCGTTTCCGGCCTGGCTGAAGGACTCCGCCGCCCAACCAACCCATGACAGCCGCAACCCACACGCACCCGAAAGGAAATGGCGCGAAACTGCGCGTCGGCGTGGCTGGCGTCGGCTACCTCGGCCGCATTCATGCGCGCATCTACGCCGCCATGCCGGATGTCGAGCTCGTGGGTGTGGCCGATATCAACGAGACGGCGGCGCAGGAGATCGCCCGGCAACACGGCTGCCACGCGTATGCCGACGCACGCGACCTTCTCGGCAACGTCGACGCCGTGAGCATCGTGGTGCCGACGGTCTATCACAGCCAGGTGGCGAAACCCTTCCTCGAGCGCGGCGTGCACATGCTGATGGAAAAGCCGATCGCGCCGACCTACGAAGAATCGGCCGAACTGGTGAAGCTCGCCGAACGCGCCGGAGTGATTTTCCAGGTGGGTCACCTCGAACGGTTCAACGCCGGGGTCATGGCCCTGGCCGCGCGCGTGCAGAACCCGCGCTTCATCGAGGTCCATCGCATCGGTCCGTTCGTCGCGCGCGCCACCGACGTGGACGTGGTGACCGATCTCATGATCCACGACATCGACATCGTGCTGTCGCTGGTCAGGTCCGATATCCGCAACGTCGCCGCGACCGGCATTCATGTGTTGACCGATCACGTGGACATCGCCAACGCGCGCATCGAGTTCGAGAACGGCGCGGTCGCCAACGTTACCGCCAGCCGCGTCTCGAACAAGAAGCTGCGGCGCATCCGCGTTTTCGGCGATCACCAGTATTACGGCCTGGATTACGCCGAGCAAAAGCTCGACATCACGCACGCCCTGCCGGGCGAGGCCGGCGCCGAGTGGCCGCAGATCGTCACCGAAACCGTCCCCATCACGCCGCGCCCGCCGCTCGACGCCGAGCTGGATTATTTTGTCAGAGCCGTGCGCACCGGAACCCCGCCCGTGGTCAACGGCCACGTCGGTCTGGAGGCATTGCGCGTGGCTCAGCTGGTAAAGGAGAAAATCGCCGCATGCACGCCATAACCAAGACCAGGCCCGTCCCGTTTCTCGATCTTTCCGCGCAGTACAAAAGTCTCGAAGCCGAATGGCTCGCCGCCATCCGCGAGACCGGCGCGCGCGGCAGTTTCATTCTCGGTCCCAACACGCAGGCGCTGGAGAAGGAATTCGCCGAATACGTCGGCGTGAAGCATGCCATCGCGGTAGCGAACGGCACGGACTCGTTGTTCCTTTCGCTCCGCGCGCTGGGCATCGGCAGGGGTGATGAAGTCGTCACCACGCCGTT
>DATICK010000323.1:0-8475 GCA_035456865.1 Sulfuricaulis sp. | reverse complement strand
TTCACCGTTTCACCGCGCGCCAGCGCTTCGCGAATCCGCGTCGCGGAAATGTCCTGTGGCGTGACCGCCTGAAAGTAAATCTTTCCACTGCTGGTCTGAGCGAGCTTCGCGGTCTCTGTTACCACGCGGTCTCGCGCCCACGCCGGCAATCTCCCGCCGGCCGGCAATTCCCAGCCGGGCCGCGTCATCACGATAAAATGCGCGAGCTCCGGCAGGCGCTGCCACTGATGCCAGGTCTCGATGCCATCGAAGGCATCCAGCCCCAGCAGCAGGCACATCGGCCGCTCGCCGAATTCCCGGCGCAGGGATTCCAGCGTCAGCACGGTATAGGAAGGTCCACCGCGCCTGAACTCGCGGTCATCCACTATGAACCCGGGAACACCGACTACCGCCAGCTCAACCATACGCAGGCGTTGCTCGGGTGTGGCCACCGGTGGCCGGCGGTGCGGCGGGTTGGCGGCGGGAATGACGCGAATCTCCGCCAGGTCGAGGACGTGCAGGACTTCCTGCGCCGGACGCAAATGGCCATAGTGAATGGGATCGAAAGTACCGCCAAGAATGCCGAGGGCTTTATCCACAAAAAAAACAATCGGCAGGATTTCGCAGAACCAGAACGCGCAGGAAAAAATCTTGAGTCAAGTTAATCCTGTCAGTCCTGTTTATTTTCTTATATGCCCGTCACCGAGCACGACGAATTTCACCGATGTCAGCCCCTCGAGTCCTACCGGTCCGCGCGCGTGCAGCTTGTCGGTGGAAATACCGATTTCGGCGCCGAGGCCATATTCAAAGCCGTCGGCAAAACGCGTTGAGGCATTGACCATCACAGAACTGGAATCCACCTCGCGCAGGAACCGGCGTGCGTGGGTGATGTCCTCGGTCACGATGGCGTCGGTATGCGCGGAGCCATACCGCGCGATGTGATCGATGGCCTCGGTCACATTCTCGACCACGCGGATCGACAGGATCGGCGCAAGATATTCCGTGTACCAGTCTTCTTCGGTGGCGCTCTTGATGCCGGACAGGATTTTGCGCGTAGCCTCGCAGCCACGCAGCTCAACGCCTTTCTCATGGTACATCTTGCCAAGCACCGGCAGGACCTGGCTGGCCATGCTGCGCGCGACCAGCAGTGTCTCCATGGTATTGCATGTGCCGTAGCGCTGGGTCTTGGCGTTGAACGCCACCTTCACCGCCTTGTCCATATCAGCCTTGTCATCGATATACACATGACACACGCCATGCAGATGCTTGATGACGGGAATCGTCGCTTCGGCGGTGATGCGTTCAATGAGGCTCTTTCCGCCGCGAGGTATGATGACGTCCACGTGTTCCTTCATGCGGATCAGTTCGCCCACCGCGGCGCGATCGGTGGTCTCGACCACCTGCACGGCGTCCTCGGGTAATCCGGCCTGCTTGAGGCCGGTCTGGATGCAAGCCGCGATGGCCCGGTTTGAATGAATCGCCTCGCTGCCGCCGCGCAGAATCGATGCGTTGCCGGATTTGAGACACAGACCCGCCGCGTCGGCGGTCACATTCGGGCGCGATTCATAGATGATGCCGACCACGCCGAGCGGCACGCGCATGCGTCCGACCTGAATGCCGGAAGGACGGTAATTCAAATCGGTGATCTCCCCGACCGGATCGGGCAACAATGCGATCTGGCGCAGCCCTTCGGCCATGGACTCGATGCGCCCGGCATTGAGTTCGAGCCGGTCGAGCATGGCCGAATCGAGTCCCTGGGCCTTGCCCGCCTCAAGGTCTTTCCGGTTCGCCGCGATCAACGCATCGGTTTGGCGCTCGATTACAGCCGCCATCGCCATCAAGGCGTTGTTTTTCGCCGCGGTTTCGGCGCGCGACATGGCGCGCGCCGCTACGCGCGCGCGCTGCCCGACCTCGCGCATGTAGCGCTGAATATCCATGCCGCTTGCCTGTTGGGATGCTGTCTTCATACTTATATATTACACGTGCCGAGTTTCAGGCCGCTCATGCCCAGCGCCAGGCACTGCAATTCCTGCCACACGTCGCCCGCGCCACGGCCCTTCAGGATACGATCGGTGCGCGCGGCCCGGCGCAGCAGGTCCTGCGCGGCCTCCGGCGACAGGCGCTTGAGCGCGGCGCTCATCAGCGGCTTGCGTTTGGCCCATACACGGCGCGTATCGAGTACCCGCATCACGGGCTGTCCGGCCGCCACCATCGCCGCCATCTGCGATAGTTCACGTGCCTCGCGCGCCAGCGCCCACAGAATCAGGATCGGCTCAACACCTTCGCCGCGCAGGCTGTCGAGAATCCGCACAACCGCCACCGGCTCGCCGCGCAGGCTGGCGTCGGCCAGCGCAAAAACATTGTAGCGGGCATTGTCGCTGAGATTTCCCTCGATGTCATCCAGACTCACTTCGGACGCGCCAAACAACATGGCCAGTTTGTCGATTTCCTGCGCGCAAGCGAGCAGATTTCCCTCCATGAGGTGCGCCAACAGATCCACCACGCCCGGGCCGGGCCGGAGGCCTTTCGTCTCCATGCGCCGGCGTATCCACGCCGGCCATTGCGCCGCCTCCGGCGGATAAACGGCGATGACCACGCCAGCACTCTCCAGCGCCTTGACCCATTTGGTTTCGCGCGTCTGCCGGTCGAGCTTGCCGCCGCTCACGACAAACACGGTATCGGCGGGCGGTCGCACCGCGATCTCCATGAGAACCTTGGCACCGGCTTCACCCGGTTTTCCGGTGGGCAGCCGCAGCTCTATCAACCTGCGTTCGGAGAAGAGCGACAACGATTGGGTGGAGTTGAAAAGCCCGTTCCAGTCAAAACCGCTCTCCACCGTAAGCACCTGACGCTCGAGGTAACCCGCGGCATGCGCCGCATCACGGATCGCGCGGGTGCATTCCTCCACGAGCAGCTGTTCTTCGCCGTACACAAAATAAATCGGCGCGAGTCCGCGCTTGAGGTGGTTCAGCAGTTGATCAGCGCTGATCTGCATGGCTGTCCGTTGGCGTAATGCGCGACAAGCGCCGCAGAATTTGCTGCACCGCGTCGCGCTGCATCTCGCGCCGCAGTTCCTGCACTTCCCTTTCCTTGGCGAGCACATTCAGACGATCGAAGGCGAGGTCGCGCTGCACCCTGACCGTCTGGGATTCCGCCAGCGCCTTGCCCTCCTTGCCGGTCAGCCGGAAACTCACTTCATACTTCAGCAGGTATTCTTCCACCTTGGCGGTGGAGCCCACCGACAACACCTGGCTGTCGGAACGCTCGCCATAAAGGACCAGCAGCGGCGCATCGCCGCTATCCTCGATCTGCACGTCCGTCTGCGTGCGCAAGGCGTTTTTCATTGCCATGAGCAGCGGGTCGTTCTGTTGCTGATTGTTCTCCACCATGACCCGCAGTGTGGAAAGCATGGGCGGGAATTCCACCTTGCCGGTTCCACGTAGATGAAAACCGCAGGATGAAAGAATGCCGAGCGCTACCAGCAACACGAACCGTCTCAGCCGCATCGCGCTATCCGGGCGCATCATCCTGCCACCACGATGTTCACAAGCTTACCCGGTACCACGATCACTTTTTTCACCGCCTTGCCGCCAACATGGCGCGCCACACCCTCGTCCGCCAGCGCGATCTCGCGCACCTTGTCTTCCTTCGCGTCCACGGGAACCGCGACCCGTCCGCGCAGCTTGCCGTTCACCTGCACCACGATTTCGAGGCTGTCCTGTTTCAGCGCGATGGGGTCCGCCTGCGGCCAGCGCGCGTCCACCACCGCCTCGCGGTGCCCCAGCGCCATCCACAACGCATGGGTAATGTGCGGCACGATCGGTGCGAGTGCCAGCGTGATGAATTCGAGTGACTCATGGCGCACCGCCTTCGCCTGCTCGGAAGCGTCACCGTGTCGGGACAACGCGTTGGACAACTCCATGACCGAGGCCACGACCGTGTTGAACGTGCGCCGCCGGCCGATGTCATCGGTTACCTTGGCGAGCGTCTGGTGCGACTGCCGCCGCAAGTTGCGCAGCGCCGGCGGAAGATTTGAAAAATCAGCCTTGGCCGGAAGACCGGCGCTCACGTGCTCGGCGACCAGTTTCCAGAGGCGGCGCAGGAAGCGGTTCGCGCCGGCCACGCCTTCGTCCGACCATTCGAGCGACATCTCCGGCGGGGCGGCAAACATGATGAACAGGCGCGCGGTGTCCGCACCATACTGATCGATCAACGACTGAGGGTCCACGCCATTGTTCTTGGACTTTGACATGGTGCCGATGCCACTCGACTCGACCGGCTGGCCGTCGCTCTTCAACACCGCGCCGGTGCGAACGCCTTTATCGTCGATCCTGATCTCGACGTCCGCCGGGTTGTAGTAAACTACGCGCCCGCTCGCCGGTTTGCGGAAGAAGATTTCGTTCAGCACCATGCCCTGAGTCAGCAGCCGCGCGAACGGCTCGTCACCCTGTACGAGTCCGGTATCACGCATCACCTTCCACCAGAAACGCGAGTACAGCAGGTGCAGGATGGCGTGCTCGATGCCACCGATGTACTGATCCACCGGCATCCAGTATTTCACGCGCGCGTCCACCATCGCAGCCCCGTTGTCCGCACAGCAGTAACGCGCGTAATACCAGGACGAATCCACGAAGGTATCCATGGTGTCGGTCTCGCGCCGCGCCGGCTGGCCGCACTTCGGGCAGGCGCAATTGACGAAATCGGCACGCTTGTTGAGCGGGTTGCCACTGCCGTCGGGCACGCAGTCCTCCGGCAACACCACCGGCAGGTCCTTGTCGGGCACCGGGACGTCGCCGCAGCGGCCGCAATGAATAATAGGTATCGGGCAGCCCCAGTAACGCTGGCGCGAAATGCCCCAGTCGCGCAGGCGCCACATCACCTGCTTGTCGCCAAGGTTTTTGGCCTTGAGGTCCGCGGCGATGGCATCGACGGCACCAGTGTAGTCTAAGCCGTCGTACATGCCGGAATTCACGCAGCGCCCACGCGTCTTGTCCGCATACCATTCCTGCCATGCGTCCGTCGAGAAAGTCTCGCTAGAAACTTGAATAACCTGTTTGATGGGAAGCCGGTACTCTTTGGCGAAATGGAAATCGCGCTCGTCATGTGCCGGCACTGCCATCACCGCGCCTTCGCCGTAACCCATGAGCACGTAGTTGCCGACCCATACCGGCACCGGCTCGCCGGTGAGCGGATGCGTCACGTTGATGCCGGTGGGCATGCCCTTCTTTTCCATGGTCGCGAGGTCTGCCTCCATCACAGTCCCATGCTTGCATTCATCGATGAAGGCGGCGAGCTTCGGGTTATTCCGGGCGGCGTGCGTTGCGAGCGGGTGCTCGGCCGCCACGGCGCAGAAGGTCACGCCCATAATCGTGTCGGCGCGTGTCGTAAATACCCATAGTCTTTCATCTCTGTCGTCCAGTTTGTACGGAAACGCGAAACGAACGCCAGTGCTTTTTCCTATCCAGTTGGCCTGCATGGTGCGCACGCGTTCCGGCCACTCGGGGAGCTTATCCAGATCGGCGAGCAGTTCCTCGGCATACTTCGTGATCGCAAGGTAGTACATCGGGATCTCGCGCTTCTCGACCACGGCGCCGGTACGCCAGCCGCGTCCGTCGATCACCTGCTCATTGGCGAGCACGGTCTGATCCACCGGGTCCCAGTTGACGACACCGGTTTTCTTGTAGGCGATGCCCTTTTCCAGCATGCGCAGGAACAGCCACTGGTTCCACCGATAATAATCGGGTTTACAGGTGGCGAGTTCGCGGCCCCAGTCGATCGCGAAGCCGAGCGACTTCAGCTGCTGCTTCATGTACCCGATGTTGTCGTAGGTCCATTTCGCCGGTGGCACATTGTTCGCGATCGCGGCGTTCTCGGCCGGCAGCCCGAAGGCGTCCCAGCCCATCGGCTGCAGGACGTTGCGCCCCTGCATGCGCATGAAGCGCGTAAGCACGTCGCCGATGGTGTAGTTGCGCACGTGGCCCATGTGCAGCTTGCCGGAGGGATAGGGAAACATCGACAGGCAGTAGAACTTCTCCCGGTGCGGGTCCTCCACGGCCTTGAACGTCTGGTGCTTGTCCCAGTATGCCTGGGCGTCTTTTTCTACTTTTTCGGGGAGGTATTGCTCGTCCATCGAATCTTCACGCTTCGGCTGAATGCTGGAAAGGCGGAAGGATACCGTAATTCGGGGGTTTCGTCTTTTCAGTTGTGTGCGCTGCACGTACGATCTGGAACGCTAATTGCGGGTGGCTCCGCCCCTGCACCCTGGGTTCCTTTCTCTTGCTTGTCCAAGAAAAAGTCACCTGCCGTGGGTCAGCCACCCACAAGTACACGTCGCCGAAGGCGACACAATGAAAAGCCGCCCAAGGGGCGGCTTTGTTATTCAAACCCTGGATCCCCGCCTTCGCGGGGATGATGGCAACAAGACTACTTGGCCTTCGCGTCGTACTTCTCAATCACCTTCTGCGTCAAATCCATCCCCTCCTCGGCATAGAGCACGCTCCCCGCGGAGGCATCGAGCACGAGATTGAGCTTCATTTCCTTGGCGATATCGGCGACGATAACCTTGATGTCCGCGACCGATTTGCTGGCGAATTCGTTGTCCTTCTTGCTGACAGCCTGCTTGGCCTCGCCGACCATCTTCTGGTAGGCCTCGGCTTTTTCCTGGAACGCTTTCTGCTTTTCCAGCTTCTGTGCATCGGTCAACAGCAGCTGCTCCTTCTGAAACGCCTGCTGCATTGCCTGAAGTTTGCTTTCCTCGCCGGCAATCGTACTTTCCTTTTCCTTGATAATTTTATCGAGTTCGGCCTTGTTGCGCTTGCCAACCTTGCTTTCCAGAAGCACCTTGTGGAGGTTTACATAACCGACGGTCGGTTTTTCCGCAGCGGAAACAACGCCGGCAAAAAACATGATCAACAGGCTTAACAAAGCGAATTTTTTCATTGCTCATTCCTTGGGATGATTGTCTGTCTACGGATCACGGGACGGGCCGCATAATATCATTCAATGGCAACGCGTGCAGCCATGCGCATGAGAATGAAAACCATTTTTGGCCGGGTGCTATCGACAAGTTCTGTTCAGCCCATTCCGGCCAGCCGTTTTTGGACAAGAATTACCAACGCGGCGGCGACCATAAGAAACATCCACGATACGATAGGCCAATTCCCGAACCGCACATAGGGGGTTGCCCCCTGCATGGGCTGCACCGATGCCGTCAGTGCATGGATCTGAAACTGCGGTGCGCGCACCATGACATCGCCATGATGATCGATCACCACGGACGGTCCGGTATTGGCGGCGCGTAACATGGGACGGCCGGTTTCGAGCGCACGCATACGCGCCATCTGAATGCGCTGGTGCGGCGCCAATGAATCACCGAACCAGGCGTCTTCACTCACGTTCACCAGCAGTGTCGCGGATGGCAGGGTGCGGATCACTTCTTCGCCAAAGGCATCTTCATAACACACCGACACGCCGATCTTCTGGCCGGCGGCGAACAATGGCGGCTGATTCGGCGCACCGGCACTGAAGTCCGACATGGGTATCTGGAAGTTCCGCATAAGCCAGGAAAACACCGGTTCCACAGGCGGATACTCGCCGAATGGCACAAGATGCTGCTTGCGGTAAATGCCCGGTTGCGGGCTGATGCTCACCACGCTGTTGTAATAATGCCGCCGATCCTTGTCGCGCTCCACCACGCCGAGCAGAAAATCCACGCGTGCCGCCCGACTGATGCGACGCAAATCTCCGAGAAAGCCCGAATCGATTTCATCCAGATACGCCGGCACGGCCGACTCTGGCCAGATGATCAGATCCGATTTCGGCGCCGCGGCACTCAGCGACACGTAACGGCTCATGATGGCGGCACGGCTTTCCGGGCGCCACTTGCTGTCGAGCGAGACGTTCCCCTGAATGAGCGTGACTTGCAGAGGATTGCCGGCTGGTTGCACCCATTCGATCTTCCCGGCAAGCCAGCCGCCGATCCAGATGGCTGCGAATAGCGGCAGACCGAATTTGAGAAATTTTTCCGGTGCGCGCACGCCCCAGGCGAGCACGCCGGCGCTCAGCGCGCAGAAAAAACTCACGCCATACACACCCAACCACGGCGCATAACCGGCGAGCGGACTGCTGACCTGACTGTAACCCAGATTGAGCCATGGAAAACCGGTGAGAAACCAGCCACGAATCCATTCGAACAACACCCAGAGCGAGGGCAGCAAAACCAGCGCGTGCCAGGCGCCGCGCACCGAAAAAAAACGCGCCTGGCACCATCCGAACAAGGCCGGATAAATTGCGAGTCCGGCGACAAACAACAGCACCGCCAGACCAGCGAGCGGCGCAGCCATGTTGCCATAATGGTGCATGCTGACATAGACCCACGACACGCCGAGGCCGAACATTCCCGCTCCGTACAGAAAACCGCGGAAGGCCGCGCGTCCCGGAGAGGGGTCCGACCATAATACAAACAGCAAGGCGGGAGACAGCACGGCAAGCGGGAAC
>DATICK010000322.1:0-15824 GCA_035456865.1 Sulfuricaulis sp. | reverse complement strand
GCAGGTCGTCAACGCGACCCACGACGTCAAGGCCTCGCAGGCGCGCATCGAGGTCACCCGGCGCGCGGTCGATCTCGCGCAGGCCAACCTCACCACCGAGCTCGCGCTGTTCCGCGCCGAGAAGTCGACCGCCGTGCTGCTCTACCAGAAGCAGACCGACCTCCAGGAAGCTCGGCTCCTCGAGATCCGCGCCGAAGCGGACTTCCAGGAAGCGATCGCCACGCTCGACTACCTGACCGGGCGCCTGCTCGACAAGTATGGTGTCGAGATCACTGCGAAATAGTCGCGCTATTGAAATAAAGTCAATTCACGTGTTGCACTGCGTCATGCGGATGATTATCTTTGTGTCACGACGTGACACAAAGGAGGCTGACCATGCCGTTCCAGTTAACCGTGCTTCGAGTCTTGTTGCTTCTCGTGGCCGCGACCACGCTCCTCGGGCTCGTGCTCGATCCCGAGCTGGTGCTCCAGGCGCTCGTTCGCGGCGGCTTCGTGCTCGCCGGCGTCGGCCTGACGCTCGCGCTTCGCCCGCGCGACGAAGCGCTCAGTCCAGCTCGATGACCATGCGGCCGTTCCGCATCACCATGCGGAACCCGCGCAGCCCGGTCGCCTGCGGGGCGCGATCCCGGTTGTCCCACGCGTTGCGCGGGAGCACCGTGACCTCGCCCATGTCCTGCGCGCGGTAGCGCGCGATCATCAGCTCGCGCGCGCCCTGGATCCACAGGAACGGCGCGAGGATCAGGAGCGACCAGTTCAGCGTCACGATGCCGAGCACGAGGAACGCGCCGGCTGCGACGCGCGACACCTTGACCGCGATCTCGGTCGCGCGCACGTAGCGAAACCTCGTCGACAGCGCGGCGCGCAGGATGCGCCCGCCGTCCATCGGCAGCGCCGGGATCAGGTTGAACCCGGCGAGCACGAGGTTGATCCAGCCGATCATCGCGATGAACGGGACCGTCGCGCCGTGGCCGATCGCGAGCGCGAAGAAGCCGATCGCGAGCGACACCGCCGGACCCGCCGCGGCGATCAGGATCTCCGCGCGGGCGTTCATCGGCATGTCGACCATGCGGGCCGCGCCGCCGAGGAAGCCGAGCTCGATCGAGTCGGTGTCGACGCCGAGCCGGCGGCCCACCACGGCGTGGCCGAGCTCGTGGACCAGCACGCTCGCGAACAGGACCAGCACGGCGATCACGCCGCCGATCCCGCCGAACATCACGAGCACGAGGCCGAGCAGGAGGAGGAACGAGGGATTCAGGTCGATCGGAAACCCGAGGAGCCGACCGAGACGCCAGGGTTTGATGCCGAACATGTGTACCAGTGTGGGTACCCCACGCCCTCGAACGAAGCTAGCCCTTTGGGGAGTCGAGCAGCGCGCCGAGGCGCCGCGCGAGCTCCACGCGGTCCTCGGTCGCGACCCACGGCACCGAGACCCGCCCGAGATCGACGCCCTCGTGATCGGAGAACCGGATCCAGTCGCCCCACAGCGTGACGCCGTACCGCGACCGGATCACGAAGGATCGCACGGTCTTGCCCTCGGGAATCTCGACCCGGCCATCGTGATGGACCGCGACGCACAACCGCGCGCGATCGCGGAACAAGCGCCGCGCGTACAGCGCGTGGTGATCGCCGTGATCCGCGAGCACGACCTTGTCGAGCCCGCGGCCGAGCTCGACCGCGCGGCGGATGTCTCCGGAGCGCTCGGCGAGCGCGTCGCGCAGGCGGGCCGCGAGCTTGTCGAGCGAGGGCAGGTTCTGGAGTCCCTCCGCGGTCATCAGCGAGTACGGCGCGACGCCGAACACGCGCCGCATCGCCGGGCCGCGGTCGCGGAGCGGCGAGTCGTCGGACACCTCGAGCCACACGCCGAGATCCTCGCGCGGTACATCGCGCGCGACGAAGATCCGGCGCAGCGGGAGCTGGGCGCGGATGCGTTTTCCGTCGAGGATCGTGACGGTGGTGCCCTCGATCACGAGCGCGCGGTTCGCGACCTCGAGCTTGATGTGGCGGGGCGCGAGCTCGGCCCGCAGCTTGCCGTCGAAGGTCTGCGCTTCGAGGATGCCGGTGGCGTCGCCGGCGTCGTCACCGCGATACACGGAGGAGAGCTTATCTGGTATGCACACGCTCGATGACCGCCCAGTACTCGTACGTGATGAAGGATCTGCGGAAGCTCGTGCCACCCAAGCGCGAGATCCTCAAGGGGATCTGGTTGTCGTTCTACCCGGGCGCCAAGATCGGCGTGCTCGGCAACAACGGCGCCGGCAAGAGCACGCTGCTCCGGATCATGGCGGGTCTCGATCGCGACTTCTCGGGCGAGGCGTTCGTAGCCGCCGGCGCGACTGTCGGCTTCCTGCCGCAGGAGCCGCAACTCGATGCCAGCAAGAACGTCCTCGGGAACGTCGAAGAAGGCGTCGCGTCCACGCGCGCGTTGCTCCAGCGCTACGATGAGGTCAACGCCCGCTTCACCGACGATCTGACACCCGAGGAGATGGAGAAGGTCCTCGAGGAGCAGGGCCGCATCCAGGATCAGATCGACGCGCTCGGCGCCTGGGATCTCGACTCGAAGCTCGAGATCGCGATGGACGCCCTGCGCCTGCCGCCCGCCGACGCGGACGTGGCCACGCTCTCGGGCGGCGAGCGGCGGCGCGTCGCGTTGTGCCGGCTGCTCCTCCAGTCGCCGGATCTGCTCCTTCTCGACGAGCCGACCAACCATCTCGACGCCGAATCGGTCGCCTGGCTCGAGCGCTTTCTGCACGATTACGCCGGCACCGTCGTGGCCGTGACCCACGACCGTTATTTCCTCGACAACGCCGCCGGCTGGATTCTGGAGCTCGACCGTGGCGAGGGCATTCCCTGGAAAGGCAATTATTCTTCGTGGCTCGACCAGAAGCAGAAGCGGCTCGCCGTCGAGGAAAAACAGGAGTCCGCGCGCCAGCGCACGCTGAAACACGAACTCGAATGGGTTCGCACCAATCCAAAAGGCCGGCACGCGAAGAGCAAGGCGCGCTTGGCGGCCTATGAAGAACTCGCGTCGCAGGAATTCCAGAAGCGCAACGAGACCAAGGAGATCTTCATCCCGCCGGGGCCGCGTCTCGGTGACGTGGTGGTGCAGGCGGATAACCTGACCAAGGGTTACGGCGACCGGCTGCTCATCGACGGCATCAGCTTCAATCTTCCGCGCGGCGGCATCGTCGGCGTTATCGGCCCGAACGGCGCCGGCAAAACAACGTTGTTCCGCATGATCACCGGCCAGGAAAAACCAGACGGCGGGAGACTTCGTATTGGCGAAACCGTGCAGCTCGCCTATGTCGACCAGAGCCGTGACACGCTCGACGGCGGAAAAACCGTATGGGAGGAAATCTCCGGCGGCCACGACATCATGCTTATCGGCAAAACCGAAATCCCGTCGCGCGCCTATTGCGGCCGTTTCAACTTCCGCGGGTCCGACCAGCAGAAACTGGTGCGGGACCTTTCCGGTGGCGAACGCAACCGCGTGCATCTGGCAAAGCTTCTCAAAAGCGGCGGCAACCTGTTGCTGCTCGACGAACCGACCAACGACCTCGACGTGGACACGTTGCGCGCGCTCGAAGAAGCGTTGCTCGATTTCGGCGGCTGCGCGGTGATCATTTCGCACGACCGCTGGTTCCTCGACCGCATCGCCACCCACATGCTCGCCTTCGAGGGCGACAGCCACGTGGTGTGGTTCGAAGGCAACTACGCCGACTACATGGTGGACAAGGAGCGCCGCCTGGGTACGGAGGCGGTGCAGCCGCACCGCATCAAGTACAAAAAACTCGTCCATTGATGTAAAAGTCACCCCTGTCCCACAAAGCCTGAAATTCAGTGCATCAAATAGGACAAGACGAATGGAGCGAAGCGCAGTAGGGCTTCATTTGGGCGCCGAATGGCCTGACTGACGGCTGGTCAGGCGCTAAAGATATCTGTTAAATTGTTCCGGCCGTGAATATATGTGGAACTAGCACAGGGAGAATGTGTCTTAAAGTTCGGTCGATCCCGGGTCGGGAGATTGCTCTGTACCGCCCTACTGAGGCCCTTTATTGGGATCCACCGGATGTAACCCAACCATCAATTTAACGAAACACAACGGAGACAATGATCATGATGACTGCCAAGAAACTCACCGGCCTTGCCCTGGCCACCGCCGCCGCCGGACTGTTTGCTACCGCGGGCATTGCCCCGGTCATGGCCGCGGACAAGGGCGAAGCCAAGGTCCATTGCGACGGCGTGAATTCCTGCAAGGGCCAGTCGGCCTGCCAGACCGCCAGCAACGCCTGCAAGGGCCAGAACAGCTGCAAAGGCAAAGGCTGGATGTACCTGTCCAAGGCTGAATGCGACGCAGCCCAGGCCAAGATGAAGAGTGAAATGCATAAGAAGTAAGTATAATTTCTGATGCGCCAAAAACCGGGCGCCCGACGCGCCCGGTTTTTTCTTACCAACAAAATAAATGGCATTAACCCGCACAATAGAATCGGAGCGCCCTTACCTCGGTTTTGGCCTCGGGCTGCGTCCCGCGCATTATGAAACGATTTTGAACGAATCCCCGGCGGTGGACTGGTTCGAAATCATTTCCGAAAATTATCTCGTTCCCGGCGGCAAGCCGATTCACTACCTCGAACGCATCCGCGCGCGTTACCCGCTGGTGATGCACGGCGTATCGCTTTCCATCGGATCGCACGATCCGCTCGACCGGGAATATCTCCGCCAGCTCAAGGCGCTGGCCGACCGGATCGAACCGGCGTGGCTGTCCGATCACCTGTGCTGGACCGGCGTGGGCGGCGTCAACGCCCACGACCTGCTGCCCCTGCCCTACACCGAAGAGGCGATCAGCCACGTGGTCGCGCGCCTCGGCGAGGTGCAGGATTTTCTGGGCCGCCGGATACTGATCGAGAACGTCTCGAGCTACGTCACCTACCCGGAATCGGAGATGACGGAATGGGAATTCCTGCGCGAGATCGTCGAACGCGCCGACTGCCGGATTCTGCTCGATATCAACAATATCTACGTCAGCAGTTTCAATCACGAATTCGACCCGCGCACCTACCTCGACGCCATCCCGGTCGAGCGGGTGTGGCAGTTTCATCTCGCCGGACACCGGAATCACGGCGATTACATCATCGATACCCATGACGAGCCGGTGATCGATCCGGTGTGGGAGCTTTACGCGCAGGCGGTGCGCCGTTTTGGACGCGTCTCGACCATGATCGAACGTGACGACAATATCCCGCCGCTGGCCGAACTGGTCGCCGAACTCGACCGCGCCCGCCGGATCGCGGGCTCGCCCGCGCGCCAATCCGCAGTGGCGGCTGCCTCGGCATGAGCCCGCTTAAAGGCCTGCAGGCCGATTTCAAGTCGTTTTTGCTGCGCGGCGACGAGCGCATGCTGGAGCGCGTGGCTGGCAGCGCGAAAGTCAGCGCGACCCGGCGCCTGGCCATTTATTACGACGCCTATCGCTTGCGTCTGCTCGAAGCACTCGACAGCAATTATCCGGTCCTGCATGCCTGGATGGGAGATGACGAATTTGAACAGCTCGGACTGGCATATCTCGAAGCCCATCCCTCGACGCATTTTTCCATCCGCTACTTCGGCCATCGTCTGTCTGAATACCTGGCATCGGCCGAGACTTACCGCGACAAGCCCTATCTGGGTGAAATGGCGGCGCTGGAATGGGCCATGTCGGAGGCATTCGATGCCCGGGACAGTTCCATCGTAGGCCTCGATGCCATGACGTCCATTCCTCCAGAGGCCTGGCCGGAGATGCGACTGGCGCTACACGCTTCCGTGCACCGCTTGGAGCTGCTCTGGAATGTTCCGGCCATCTGGAAGGCGATCAAGGAAGATCAGGCGCCCGAGGAACCCAGAGCCGGCGAATGGCCGCAGCCATGGCTGGTCTGGCGCCAGGATCTCAAGATTTTTTTCCGCTCGCTGTCCGTGGACGAGGCCTGGGCAATGGATGCCGCGCGTGCGTACGAACCGTTCGCGTCGATTTGCGAAGGATTAGTCGAATGGATCGACGCCCAGAACGTCGCGTTGCATGCGGCGGGGCTGTTAAAACGGTGGATGATCGACGGCATGATCGTTAATATTGCTCCGGGCAACCCGTAACACCGATATAACAACATGTCGCAACGCGTGATATTTCTGGGCGGTGTCGCGGTCTGCGCCGGCCTGATGGCGGCAGCGCTTTATTTTCAATACGTCGATCATCTGGAACCCTGCCCGTTGTGCATCCTGCAGCGGCTCGCCGTCATCGGCGTGGGACTGATCCTGCTGGCCGGCGGACTTCACAATCCCGGCATGTGGGGCCGGCGTCTCTACGGTACGCTCACCATATTCGCCGCCGCGGCCGGGGCCGGCGTCTCCGGCCGTCATGTGTGGATCCAGCATCTGCCGTTCGACCAGCAACCCGGTTGCAGCTACGAATTCAACTACATGCTGGAAAACTTTCCGCTCGCAAAAACCCTGAAGCTGGTGCTGGAAGGCACCGGCGATTGCGCCAAAGTCACCTGGACCTTACTCGATCTCAGCATGCCAGCCTGGACGCTTGTTTTCTTCATCGGCTTCATCGTACTGGGGCTGACGCTGGTCTTTACGTCCCTGGGCAAGCGCTGAAACTGCGGGGCGGGATCCATCCCGCCCGTGGGCGCGGAGCAATATTGATTATTTCCAGATATCCACCACCACGCCCCGCTCGCGCATGGCATCGGCGCGCTCGCGGATGAAACGCTGCAAATTTGGCTGATTTTTGTAAGCTCCCGAGGCGACATAGTCCAGCACCGACTGGACATGAAAACCTTTCATGAAGGCCTCGATCCGAATCACCTCCTTCCCGGCGTCGAACACCACCACGTTCGGCACGTACACGATATTGAGATCGTCCGCCCATTGACGCGCCGTGGTCGCGCGGCCCGCCGGCGTCACCACCGGCGTATCGCTCCAGCGGTCCAGCTGGATCGCGTGAAATCGTCCGATCAGTTTCCGCGTCTCGGGTTCGCTCAGCGTCTCGCCGTGCATCCGGTCGCAACCGGCGCAATCCTTCTGCTCAAAAAACACGGCAAGCGGTTTCCCCGACGCCATCTTGCTCAGGTCGTGAGGTGGCTTTGCAAAAAACGGTTCCGGATGCAGGACACCTTTCGCCGGTGGCGGGGTAAATTTGGCAAGGTATGCACGGAACGTTATTTTATTTTCCTGTTTTTCCGCCACGTATTGCAGCGCCGCGAGAAACTGGTGCGGCGGGTAATAACCGTTGATGCGCAACACTGTCTCGCCCTTTTCACCGATCAGCAGAATCGTCGGCGTGAACCGCACCTGCAGATTCGCAGCGAACTCTTTCTCCGGCAGCTTGCGGCCGGCGAAGTCGGTCACTTCGCGATTGCCCCAGATGTTGAATTGAATCGCATCGAAGTGTCGGCGGGTGTAATCCACGATATGCGCCTGGCTGAAATTGGTGTTGAACAGCGCGGCGCAGTACGGACAGCCGTCCTGTCCGAAGTAGAGCAGCAAGCGCTTGCCTTCCCGTGATGCTTCGACAACATCCTCCGGCAGATCGAGAAACGAGTGTTTGAACCAGCCGGGAATCACGAACTGGCCGGCGCCGCGGAATTCAGCCTTTTCCGCCGCCGATACCGTCATGCCCATCAGTCCCAGGAATCCCCCCAGAACCAGTGCTGTCATGGATGTCGCATGCACCCGCTTCATGTCTGTGCCCTCTGGCTGATGATTGTGCATGGCTTCCCGCGAATGGCCAAACTCCGGTGCCGCATCTTCCCGTGGGGGTCGATGGCTCTGGTCCACTCATCGTTTCCGGCAAGGCCGGCAATCGATTCGCTGACAATCGTTACAAGGATATGACACAGATCGGGTAGAATTCGTTCCAACCACGCTTTGACGTCACCAAACCGATGCGCCCGAAACATTACGGAAAACCCCCCGCCCGCCAGAGCGACTGGAAAGCGATCAAATCGCTTTTGCCCTATCTGTGGGAATTCCGTGGACGGGTGGTGCTGGCACTCGCGTTTCTGGCGCTCGCCAAGGTAGCAACCGTTTCCGTCCCGCTGGTGCTCAAGGAAATTGTCGACGCGCTCAGCCCGTCCCGTGCCGCGCTTGCCTTGCCAATCTTTCTGCTCGTCGCCTACGGCGTCCTGCGGCTGGCCAACTCGACGTTTGGCGAACTGCGCGACATGGTGTTCGCCAAGGTCACGCAACGCTCGATCCGGCGCGTGGCGCTCAGGGTCTTCGAGCACCTGCACAATCTTTCGCTGCGTTTCCACCTCGAACGCCAGACCGGGGGCATGTCGCGTGACATCGAGCGCGGCACCGCGGGCATCCGCTTCCTGCTCAACTTCATGCTGTTCAACATCCTGCCCACCATCCTCGAGATCGGATTCGTGGCGGCAATCCTGCTGGTCAAGTACGACCCCTGGTTCTGCATCGTGACGCTGGTCACGCTGGTGATATACATCGCTTTCACGCTCTGGGTCACCGAGTGGCGCATGATCTTCCGCCGCAACATGAACGAAATGGACTCCAAGGCCAACACCCGCGCCATCGACAGCCTGCTCAACTACGAGACCGTCAAGTATTTCGGCAACGAGGGCTTCGAGGCAGGACGCTACGACGAAACCCTGCAATCCTGGGAAAGGGCCGCGGTCCGCAACCAGACCTCTCTGTCGCTGCTCAACATAGGCCAGGGCGCGGTCATTGCCGTGGGCGTGACGATCCTCATGCTCATGGCTGGCCAGGGCGTGGTGCGCGGAACCATGAGCATCGGCGACCTGGTGCTTGTCAACGCTTTCCTCATCCAGTTGTACATGCCGCTGCATTTTCTCGGCTTCGTCTACCGTGAAATCCGCCACTCGCTGGCGGACATGGAACGCATGTTCGGACTGCTGGAGCGTCACACCGAAGTCAGCGACGCGCCCGATGCCAGGGAACTGAAGGTCAGCGGCGGCGCGGTCCGCTTCGAGCATGTCGGCTTCGGCTACGACGTCCGACGCGAGATACTGCAGGACGTCAGTTTCGACGTGCCCGCCGGACACAAGGTGGCGGTGGTGGGCGCGAGCGGCGCCGGCAAGTCCACGCTGTCACGGCTGCTGTTCCGGTTTTACGACGCCACCACCGGACGCATCCTGATCGACGGCCAGGACATCCGCGCGGTGACGCAGAAAAGCCTGCGCCAGGCGATCGGCATCGTGCCGCAGGACACGGTGCTGTTCAACGACAGCATTTATTACAATATTGCGTACGGACGGCCGGACGCGGCGCGCGATGAAATCATCGAGGCGGCACGGGCAGCGCACATTGATCAGTTCGTGGAATCGCTGCCGGACCAGTACGACACGACGGTGGGCGAACGCGGCCTCAAGCTCTCCGGCGGCGAGAAACAGCGCGTAGCCATCGCGCGCACGCTGCTGAAAAATCCGCCGATTCTGGTGTTCGACGAAGCCACTTCGGCGCTGGATTCGCGCACCGAAAAGGCGATTCAGGCTGAATTGCAGGAAATCGCCACCAATCACACCACCCTGGTTATCGCCCACCGCCTCTCCACCATCATGGACGCCGACCAGATACTGGTGATGGACCACGGCCGCATCGTCGAGCGCGGCACGCACAATGAACTGCTCGTGCGTAACGGCGCTTACGCCCATATGTGGGCGCTGCAGCAGCAGGAAGAGGAAGTCGAGCGGCTCGAGGCGGCGGGCAGCTGACGCATCAAATCACGGGATAAACCGGGTATTCACACCCCGTCCGTGGCGCGCGCGGCAGTGGTCGGCAGGAATCCTGCCGTTACAACGCCGTCCCGAAAGAAGAGTCCACACTGTCCGGAGGCGCCGGCAGTCCCGCGATCTTGCTTGCCTGGGTAATGACGCCGCCCGGGAACAGGAGATAAAGAGATTTCCGATCGCCGTTTGCGGCAAATCTCTCCTCCAGGGGCTGGAGGAGATGACGGGCGTGCTTCACCGGGCCGTTCAGCCGGTAATGATCGCGCAGAAAATTGATTACGTCCCAGTGTTTGGGCGTTAGCGTGATGCCGAGATCCGCCGCCGTTTTCCTGGCGATGTCTTCGGACCACTCGCCCATCCCGAGCAGATTGCCCGCCGGGTCATGCTCGATTGAACCTTCACCAACAATAAACTTCATGATGTCAGGCATGTTTCACCTCCGTGCATGTTGGTCAACGGCCACGCCTTGAACCAGCGTCTATTGAGTATCCACCTGCATCGGCATAATCACAAGAGGCATACCCTTGATATGCAGTTGGCGCTGAATCGCCAGTGCCGTGTGGTTATGCAACAGGCGTGTCAGCCAGTTCTCCTCGCGGAACACCAGCGTGCCCGCGAAAAAGACGCTGCCGGGGAAACGCTGCAGGACATCATCGGCCAGCTTGACGGCCGCCTCGACTGGATCAGTGCCATAAGCGGAATAACCGGCCGCCGCCATGTTGTGGGCGTGACAGAACTGGACGTATTTGTGCAGCGATTCGTCCACCTGGTGCTTGAGGTCCACCAGGGTCTGGTCGCCTTTCATGCGCGAAGTATCCACTTCGCCGACACTCAGGAAGACGAAATTGTGAAACCGTCCCGGGAACAGGCGTTGGGAATTGAGCAAGGTATGGATGCCCACCCCGCGGTAGCTCGAAACGAAAAAAACCGCCGCGGGCTCGCCCTCGCGGACCGGCGGAGGCTTACGGGTGGGAGTGGCGACCGGAATCCGGGTCAGGATGTCGTCGAGGGCGACCAGACGCTTGCCCACCGTGCGATAGTGAGCGTACACCATGGCGCACAGACCGATGAGCGAACCGGTCACGAACGCCGCGATCCAGCCGCCCTCGTGGAATTTTTCCACCAGCATCACCACCAGAATGCCGGAGGTGGCGACAAGACCCCATAGCGTCAGACCGAGCCGCGGCAGCCACCCGGTCTGGGTGTCGCGGTTTTTCCACCAGTAAACACACATGCCCAGCAGGGTCAGCGAAAACGTCAGAAACACGTTGATGCTGTAAAGCACCACCAGCAGATCCACCCGGCCGCCGCTCCACAACAGCACGGCGTATGCGGCGCCGCCCATCAGCAGAATCCCGTTCTTGGTCACCAGCCGGTCCGAGAGCTGGGCGAAGCGGTGCGGCACCCAGTGATCCGCCGCCATGTTGGCCAGCGTCGCCGGACCGCCGAGAAATCCGGTGTTGGCCGCAACGAACAGCAGGCCGGCCTCGAACACCAGCGTGGTCACGAGCAGAATCTCGCCCAGGTGCCAGCCGCTCCAGATCGGCCAGTCCGCGAGGATGGCGCCGAAGGCCACGGCATTCAGGGTCTGCCCCTCGACCGGCTGCACGCGCCACAACAGATACAGCAGGATGATGCCGCCGGCGGTGAACGACAGCGACAGCGCCATGTAGAACATGGTCCATTTGCCGGTGGTTACGCGCGGCTCCTTCAGCAGGTTGACGCTGTTCGAGACCGCCTCGATGCCGGTGTAGGTGCCGCCGCCCATGCCGTAAGCGCGCACGAACAGCGCGATCACGAACACGATGCCCATTTCGCGCGACAGCAACTGCGCACCGGCGATGCTTTCCGGGATCAGGCCGCTGATGTCCTGGGCATGTCGTGTAATGCCATAAATAATCAGAAACGCGTGCGTCAGGACAAACCCGATAAAGATGGGCAGCAGGAATTTGATGGACTCCTTGACGCCGCGCAGATTGAGAATCACCAGGGTCAGCAGCGCCAGCCCGGCGGCTTCCGGCTTGAGTACGCTCCACGACAGCGGCAGGAAACTGAACAGCGCGTCCGCGCCGGCGGCGATGGAGATGGCGATGGTAAGCACGTAATCCACCACCAGCGCGCTGCCGGAGATCAGTCCCGCGCGTCTGCCAAGCAGACGCGTGGCCACCTTGTATCCGCCTCCGCCAGTGGGAAACAGTTCGATCACCTGGTTGTAGGAAACCGCGATCACGAACACGGTCATCGCCGTAGCCACGGCGAGAAACAGCGCGAGATGGGTGTGCTCGCCGAGCGCCATGAACGCCTGCTCGGGACCGTAAGCCGAGGATGACAAGCCGTCCGCGCCCAGACCCACCCAGGCGAAAAAGGCGATCAGCGTGATGTGGCGATGGGTCTCCGGCGCCATGGGATCGCGCGCCGGTCCGAAAAGAAGCTTGAACAGCCGGTCGCGCCAGCGCAGCAACAGCGGCCGTTTATCGGCGCTCGCGGACGGATTCGGTGGCAGGGGTGATTCAGGCATCGGAGGACTGACGGTCAGCGCATGCCGCCACGGCAGAGTATTTCATGCATGGCGGTCATTCCGGAACAAGTCCACGCGGCATGTCTGTCTTTTTTTCATTGCCTGTCATCAATTCGTGCATGGACGCTTGGCGACGGCAAAATTATACTCTGCTTCTGGCACACCTCTTTGAAGTATATCAACCGGAGATTCCATGCGCCCTGCGCTTATCCTCGCCGTCCTCGAACGCGAATTCCAGAGCACCCGCGAGGGTCATCACACACCGGTCATGCTGTGGGGGCCACCCGGCGTGGGCAAATCGCAGATGGTGGCGCAGGTGGCCCGGAAATACGGCGTTCCGGTCATCGACATCCGGCTGTCGCAAATGGAGCCGACCGACCTGCGTGGCATCCCGTTCCGCGTCGGTGATGTCGTGGAATGGGCCATCCCGGCGATGCTCCCGGACGCCCAGCGCCATGGCCCCGAGGGCATTCTGTTTCTCGACGAGATTACGTCGGCAGCACCGACGGTTTCCGCTGCCGCTTATCAACTGATCCTCGACCGCCGCCTCGGCGCCTATCAGGTGCCGGAGCACTGGGCGATTATTGCCGCCGGCAACCGTCAGGGCGACCGCGGTGTCACCTACAGCATGCCGGCGCCACTCGCCAACCGCTTTTCGCACTTCACCGTCGAAACCCATCTCGACGACTGGGTCGCGTGGGCATACGCGAACAATATCGACGAGCGCGTCATCGCGTTTCTGCGGTTCCGTCCGGAACTGCTGTTCGATTTCGACCCGGCACACAATCCCGTGGCGTTTCCGTCTCCGCGCTCTTGGGAATTCGCGCATCGCGCGCTCGCCAAGTTCGGCGACCGCCCGGAGCTGCTGCTGGGCGGGCTCGAGGCCTGCGTCGGCCCGGCGGCGGGCGTGGAACTAAAGGCCTTCATCGATAACCTCGATAACCTGCCGGACATCGACGCGATCGTGAACGGCGCCTCTACCACGGTGCCGAAAGAGATCGACCTGCAATACGCGGTGGCCGCCGCGCTCGTGGGACGCTCGATCCGCGCCAAGGGCAGCAGCGACGAGGCCAAGGTGTTTGGCAACATCCTCGACTACGCCGGGCGTTTCCCGAGCCGCGAGATGGGCGTGATGCTGGTCTCGGACATGCAGCGCGCCGTCGGCGAGAAGCTGTTCGCGCTCCCGCAATTCGCGCAGTGGGCCAAGAAGATCGCCAGCGTGATGATCTTCGACATGTGGCAGAAACCGGCTGCGGCACGCAAGTCGTAATCTGTTCCGGCTCGCCATGGCAGATCAGGATGACATCGAGAACAAGCTTGTCGCCGCACGCACCTGGCTGATTATCGACAAGCCGTTTCTCGGCGCGCTGGTTCTGCGCCTGCCGCTGGTCGAGGCCGATCCCAAGTGGTGCCATACCACCGCCACCGATGCACGGTCGTTCTACTACAACCGCGACTACATCAAGTCGTTGTCGTTCGAGCAGACCAAATTCATCCTTGCGCACGAGGCGCTGCATTGTGCGCTGTCGCACTTTGCGCGCCGCGAACATCGCCACAAGCACCGCTGGGACCTGGCCTGCGACTTCGCGGTCAATCCCCTGCTATTGGCCGACGGGCTCACGCCCGCACCGGGCGCGCTGATTCTGGACGCATTCAAGGACATGACCGCGGAGGAGATATATCCCTGCATTCAGGAAAACACCGACGAAGAACCGATGGACCAGCATCTCTACGATCAGGACGACAGGCCGCACGGTTCGGGCGACCGTGACGACGGTCAAGGCGGTCGCGGCGAGAAGCAAACTGAAGACAATGGCGGCAGCCACGGCGAACCGGATGCGCAGGCTGGCGGCGCGCCGCAACCGCCGCCTCTTTCCACCCCCGAGCGCGATTCGCTCGACAAGCAGTGGCAGCAGCGCCTGGCCTCGGCCGCGCAGCAGGCTATCCATGCCGGCAAGCTCGGCGGCTCGATGGCACGCATGGTGGATCACATGCTGCAGCCGCAGCTGCCGTGGCGCATGCTGCTCGCGCACTACATGACGCGCGCCTCGCGCAACGACTACAGCTTCGCGCATCCATCGCGGCGCGAGGGCACGGCCATCCTCCCCGGTCTGCGCAGCCAGCACATCGATCTGCTTGTGGTGCTCGACACCAGCGGCTCGATTTCGGACGATGAGATGCAGGAATTCCTGAGCGAGGTCAACGCCATCAAGGGCCAGGTCGGCGCACGCATCACGCTGCACTCCTGCGATGAAAAACTGGCGCCGGAAGGACCCTGGATTTTCGATCCCTGGGAAGACATAAAATTGCCCGGAAAATTGCCAGGCGGCGGCGGCACGCGCTTCACACCGGTCTTCGAATGGGCCGAGTGGCAGGATCGCGCGCCGGATTTGCTGGTCTACTTTACCGACGCCAAGGGCGAATTCCCCAAGAGTGAGCCGTCTTATCCCGTGCTGTGGCTGGTCAAGGGCAAGGAGAAGGTGCCCTGGGGCCAGCGGATTCAGTTAAACTAGCAACTCGCCCGTTTCATTCCGCGTTCGTATTCATCCATGGAACTCTCCAGCGAAGACCTGCTGCGCTTGAACGTCCTCCTCGCCAACGACATCGAGGCCATCCGCATCGACGAGCAGCACATGACGGTCTACGGCCTTTCACGCGGCAACGAGGCGCGCATTCCGCTCAGCCCCAACTGCCGTCCGGAGAAATACCTGCGGCTGGTGCGCGAGATGCTCTCGAGCCACGTGCTCGGTTCACCCGGCGGCTATCCGGTGTTCCTGCAACGCTGGACGCGAATGGGTCAGGCGCGCGAGGCGCAGCTCGACAAATTGCTGCTGCTCGGCGAGCCCGAAGCAGTGGTTGCCGTCGCCGGCGCGGCCGGGTTGAGCGACGATCTCGCGCGCCGCGCCTGGTGGTCCATGCCGACCGCCGACATCGCGCGCCGCCTGCTCGAAAAAGATGTCGTCGTCAAAGGCAGGATGGGCCAGGAGCTCGCCGCCCATCTGGTGGAGTACCTGCCGTTTGAAACCGAACCGCTGACGGTCATCGCCACCATCCGGCTGATCCTTCAGACCGGGCTGATCGACAGCGAAGCCCGCGAGCGCATCTTTCGTCTCGGCACGCACCGCAACGCCTACCATATCGGCTTTCTTGACGCCGCGCCTGACGACCTGCCCCAACCGCTGCCGGCACGCGATGACTACGCCGGTTATCGCGACCGGCTGGCCGCGCTCATCGAACACGGCAATACGCTCGCCGCGTTTCTGGCGAAATTGCTCGATGCGCCGGGTCAGACTTTTCTCGCCGTCTCGGAAACGCAGTTGCAACACCCGGTCGACAAATACACCGTCGCGGCGCTGATGGACATCATCGGGAATTACTTCAGACCGGCGCGTTACTCCGCGGAGCCGGCCGGGGAAATCGACGCGGCGTTGCAATGCACGGAAACGCTGATGGCCTCCGCGCGCGCTGACCTCAAGACCTTGCTGGAAGGCGTGCCGGAGTTAAGGGGTGAAATCGGCGCCATGCTCACGCTGGCGCATACCGGTGAACGGCTGGTCACGCCCATCATCGCC
>DATICK010000321.1:0-5563 GCA_035456865.1 Sulfuricaulis sp. | reverse complement strand
CCGAGGTAATCTATCTCGACCCCATGTTTCCGCCCAAGCGCAAAAAATCCGCGGCGGTAAAAAAAGAGATGCGCCTGCTGCGCGACCTGGTGGGCGATGATCCCGATGCAAAGGAGTTGCTTGAGATCAGCCGCCACGTGGCGCTGGACCGCGTGGTGGTGAAACGTCCGGACCACGCCCCACCGCTCGCGCCCGACCCGAGCATGAGTCTCGCGGGCAAACTGGTCCGTTACGACGTATATCTTACTCGTCGCTGAACCGCGCATGGTCGAACCGCTGTTCTATTCCGAACATCTTGCCGATCCCGGCGCCACTCTCACGCTCGCGGGCGACGAGGCACGTCATGCCACGGCCTCACGCCGGCTTCAGGTCGGCGAGACGCTCTGGCTTTTTGACGGACGTGGAGGTCTCGTTCGCGCCACTCTCCTGCATATAACAGCGCGCGGACGCGCGCTCGATCTGCGCATCGAAGAACGACGCGTTGAACCGCCTCCGAAACCGGCGATTCATCTTGCTTGCGCCCTGCCCAAGGGGGATCGACAGGGCACATTGCTCGACATGGCCACCCAGCTGGGCATGACCGAGTTCACACCGCTGGCTTGTGAACGCAGCGTGGTGCGGCCCGGCGCAAACAGCGCCGAGCGATGGCGGCGCATTTGCCTGGAAGCCTGCAAGCAAAGCCGACGACCCTATTTGCCGATCTTGCATGCTTCTGCCACACCTCAAGAAATGGTGGCACGGGAAGCGGACGGGGCAAACAGCGTTTGGATCGCCCATCCTTCAGCGACGGCAGTCGCGGTTTCATGCGCCGTCGAGCACAATGCCTCAGCTGACGTGACCATACTGGTCGGACCCGAGGGGGGCTTTACGGAAGATGAAGTCGCACGGGCGATCGGCGCCGGCGCGCGACAAATCGCGTTGGGAACGGCGATACTGCGGATTGAAACGGCGGCGGTGGCGCTGGTGGCGGCCTTCTCGCTGGCCGCCGGGTCGCGCGCACTCTAGACAGGGCGGCGAAAAGCCGAGATCACCGGACCAAGAAGCTCATGATCCGCGGACAGCGGCTTCGCGGCGGCGCACGGCTCCTGGATAACGAGCGGTTCAGGCACGTGAATGCCGAATCCCTGCGCATAATCCACGCCCATCTCCCGCAGTTTGGCGAGTATCCGGTCATTCTCCACGTACTCCGCCGTGGTGCGGATACCCATCACATGGCCGATGCGATTGACCGCCTCGACCATGGCATAGTCCACCTCGTCTTCGATCATGTCGCGCACAAACGCGCCGTCGATCTTGATGAAATCAACCGGCAGGTTTTTGAGATAACCGAACGACGACATGCCGCTGCCAAAATCATCCAGGGCGAAGCAGCAGCCAAGCGACCGCAGTGCGGCGATGAACTGGGTTGCGCGTTTCCAATTGGCAATGGCCGCGGTTTCCGTAATCTCGAAACAGATCCGGCGCGGCGACAGACGCACGGCATGGAATTGGCCCATCACGAAGTCCAGAAACCCGTCATCGCTGAGAGACTGGCTGGATAGATTGACCGCAAGACCCTCTGCCTGAGGATGGTGCGCCAGCCATTCAAAGGCGGTTTTCACCACCCAGCGGTCAACCGTGCTCATGACACCATAACGTTCAGCGGCGGGAATAAACGCCATGGGCGGCACCAGCTCCCCCTTCTCGTCGATCATGCGCACCAGCACTTCGCGATACGGAGGGGTCCCGGATGAGACGGTCAGCGGTATCACGCGCTGGAAATAAAGCACGAAGCGATTTTCATCGAACGCCTGCATGATGCGGGATACCCACTCCATTTCCCCGTGCCGGATCGCAATCTCGCGATCATCGTCCTGGTGCAGCCAGATACGATTGCGGCCTTTCTCCTTGGCCATGTAACAGGCGCCGTCGGCGGCGCTCAGCACCGTGGAGAGCGTGCCGCTGCGTGCGTGGATACCGACAAGACCGATGGAGACTCCCACACGGAAGGTCTTACCCTGCCAGGCAAAGCGGAATTCCTCCAGCGACTGAAGCAACTTGTGGGCAATCTGTTCAGCCTGCCGTAGGGAACAGCCTTCAAGCAGGATACCGAATTCATCGCCGCCAAGGCGTGCCAGCGTGTCGCTGTCGCGGATCAGGGGGTGCATGAGCGCGGCGACCTGTCGCAGGAGTTCGTCTCCCGCGATATGGCCGCAGGTGTCGTTGATCACCTTGAACTGGTCAAGATCGAGGTAGAGTAATGCGTGGCGCTTATTCTGCTCCTTGGCGCTCGCGAGCAGTCGCTCGAGCAACACCTCGAGTTCGCGCCGGTTGACAAGCCCGGTCAGCGGATCATGGCTCGCCTGCCAGCTGAGCTGGTTCTGCATGCTGCGCTGTTCGGTGACGTCGCGGAACACGAGAATCGCGCCCACATCCTCGCCGTCGCTGTTGCGGATCGGCGCGGCCGTGTCCTCGATGGCCAACTCCATGCCGGAACGGCTGACCAGCAGAGTATGCTTGTCCAGGCCAACGATAGGGCTGTCGAGAACACCGAGCATCGCCGGATGTTCCAGCGGCTTGCGCGTAGTTTCGTTGATGATGTGATAAATCTTGCTCAACGGCTGGCCGCGCGCCTCTTCGCTGCGCCAACCTGTCATCTGCTCGGCCGCGGGGTTGAGGTAGCTCACCTTGCCTTGCGCGTCGGCGGCGATCACGGCGTCGCCCACGGAATGCAGGGTAATCTCGGCATGTTCCTTTTCCTGCGCCAGCGCGCTTTCAATAAGGCGCGCGCGGCGGACGACATAGCCCGCAATCAGCAAACCGAATGCAATGGCGGCTGCTGTCAGAAACACCATGACCAGATAGGCGGCGCGGTATTCATCCGACGCCTGTACCGACGCGGCCCGGCTCTCGCTGCGTTCCATGTCAACCATTTTGTCCAGCCGGTCAAGCATATCTCGCTGACGCAACAAGTCGTGATTCAGAATCTCTTCCCGGATACCGTCAGTCTGTTCGTGCGTGATGCGGTCAACCAGCCTCGCATGCAGCGGTTGATACTCGCGCACTTGCTCCAGCACTCCATCCAGGGCGATTTGTTCTTTTTCGGTAAGGCCGAGCTGGATCAAATGGTCACGCAGCTGGATAAACTCGCCCGCCATATTTGTGAACCGCTGGTACTCTTCCTCGCGCTGGAACGGGTCATCCATGACGAACATCGCATAAGTGCTGAGTGCGCGCTCGCGGACAATGTGGCGCATCGAGAAAATGATATCGGTCTTGGCGTTGTATTTTCCGGTGATCAGATCGAGATGATGATGGATCGCGGCCATGCGCGTGAGGCCCACGGCCGCCAACGCCACCATGAGCGCCAACATCAGAACGAACCCCGAAACGATAAGGTATCTGGAATTGTGCCGAATCATCAAAAAATCCGGGCGTGCGGCCGGCTCTTGTTCTGGTTAATCGCTGACAACGTTAAACGGCGGACTGTATCCGGCGCTGCTGGCCGGCGTCATTTTGCGAAAGTCGCGCCAAAACAAGCTGTTGTCCCCTTCCCTTTGTAGTTAGAAAGCTGCAAGAGACATGCCAGCTATATGGTTATTGCGGGTAAACTCGGAAAGCAGAACCTTGAAAGAAATGAATAATTTACGAAGTGTGACAAGTTTGGACACGGCTCACAGCGCGACGGAAAAGGCCGATAAAACGACGGCGCACGCCCACGACTGTCGCTTACTGGCTGTTAATTCCCGAATAGCCCGGAATTGTCGCCGGGGGAACCAGAAAGGTTCAGGCGTTATAAACCAGATTGACCAGGCTGAAATAGGCGTCCATGCCGACATCGCCGAAACTCACTCCGGCGCCGTTGTCGGCAATCCGACGGATCTTGGCGGGGATACGATGCTGCTTGGTCTCGCCACCGGCGGTCAGGGTCAGTCCCAATTCCACGGGGGCATTGAAATAAGGCAGTCCTTGAGGCATGCCTTCGATAAAGGCGCCGTTCAGGCTGATGTCGCGCACCGTGCATATCATCACCTGCGCCTGGTAGTTCAGTACGGCATCGATCACTACCGGTACCCGTTGGCTGTCGCGTCTTTCGTTCATTGTCTGATTACACTCCCCTTGCATAGCCGGCGGGTCTTTCGACGCCGGAGTCCTCCAACTGGCGCGCGGCCGTGGCGGTTTAGTTATTAAAAACCTGCATATAACAGCTATAAAATACCCGGTTACGCCAAGGCTGTCGACGATCATGTGTAACAGGTCGCTGCCGTTACACTTTTACCACTTGTCAGCGGCACTTGGTTGTCAAAACACCCCTATTCCGGGACCAGCCAGGACAGGCCTGTGCGGGCGGCCGGATGCTGCCGCAGTCTATCAAGGAGTTCCGGCAATAACCGTCGCAGCGTCTCCTCCAGCTTCCAGGGCGGATTGACCACGATCATGCCACAGCCGTTCAGGCGGAAATTGGAATCTTCGGGATAAGGAGCGAATTCCGCCAGCAATATCTTGCGCATTCCGGCGGCCGATAGTGTCCGATGGAATCGTTCGATCGGAGGACGGGCCTTGATGGGATACCACAAGGCAAAGATGCCGGAGGACCAGCGATCATGCGCGACTTTCAGACCTTCCACCACCTGCTCGTATTCCCTGTCTGATTCGTACGGCGGATCGATCAGGACCAAGCCGCGCTTTTCCTTGGGAGGCAAATGCATCTTTAGACCGGCGTATCCATCCTGACGCTGCACCAGGACCTGCCGGTCGCCGGCAAATCTGGCCTGCAGCAGCGCGCACTCATCCGCTTGCAGTTCCAAAAGCACCATGCGGTCAATTGGCCGCAGGAAAAAACGCGCGATCGCGGGTGACCCGGGGTAATAATGCAACGTGCCATCGGCATTGCTCGCGCGCACGGCTGCAAGATAATCCGCCAGTTCAGGCTGCTGGTTCATGTCCCACAAGCGCCGAATGCCCTCACGGTACTCGCCGGTTTTCTGCGCAGCCTCGCTGGTTAGATCATATCGTCCCGCGCCGGCATGCGTATCCAGGTAGCAGAACGGCGTTTCTTTGCGGTGCAAGGACTTGAGCAAGAGGACAAGCACGATGTGCTTGAAGACGTCGGCAAAATTGCCGGCGTGGAAAGCGTGGCGGTAATTCATCAGGAGCGAAGACTGCGAATCGCGGATGGGCGCCGGTTAACGGGCGCCTTCCTTCAGCCACCCGGCCGCGCGTTCGGCGAAATAAGTCAGAATGGCATCGGCTCCGGCGCGCCTGATGCAGAGCAAGGATTCCAGCACGCAGGCACGCTCATCAAGCCAGCCATTTTTCGCGGCGGCCATGAGCATGGCGTATTCGCCGCTTACCTGATAGACGAAGGTCGGCACCCCAAACCTGTCCTTTACGTTTCGCACGATATCGAGGTAAGGCATCCCCGGCTTCACCATCAGCATGTCCGCGCCTTCCTCAATGTCGAGCGCGATTTCGCGCAGCGCTTCGTTCGAATTCGCCGGATCCATCTGGTAACTGTACTTGTTGCTCTGGCCCAGATTGGCGGCCGAACCCACGGCGTCGCGAAACGGGCCATAGAAATTCG
>DATICK010000320.1:0-4035 GCA_035456865.1 Sulfuricaulis sp. | reverse complement strand
TTCCAGCCCTTTCTATTTGATTCCGGAGACATGAGCTATGTGGACCAAATTCGCTAACAAGTTCTTCCTCGTCGTCATGGCGATTCTTTGGATATCCAGTCAGGCTGCGGCTGAAACGCTCAAGCCTTTCGTTCTGGGCGACACGCCTACGGGGGATCTCAAGCAGGTGGCAGACGCGGTGAAATTGAAGGTGACCGCGGCGGGATTCGAGATCGTCGGCAGTTATTCGCCTTTTGCCAACGCCATCGTGATCTGCGTCACCAACAACGACTTGAAAACGACCGCGGCCAGCGTACCGAACGGCGGATTCGGCGCTGCTCAGCGCATCGCGGTGACCGACGTCAAGGGCAAGATCCAGGTGGCGTATGTGAACCCGGCTTATCTCGGCACGGCCTACGGCATGGGCAAGCTCGAGTCTGTTTCCAACAAGCTCAAGACTGCTCTGGGCGCCGTAAAGACATTCGGTTCGGAAAACGGTATTCCTGAGGAAAAACTGGGACCAGGCAAATACCGTTACGCCATGTTCATGCCATATTTCAAGGATGTGGATGTATTCATGGAGCATCCTGACTATAAGACCGCTGTGGATACGGTTGAAAAGAATCTGGCCGCCGGTGTTGGCGGTACCAAGAAAGTTTATCGTATCGATCTGCCGGGCAAGCAGATCAGCGTTTTCGGTGTCGCGATCCCCAAGGGTGACGGCATCGACAAAGGCAACAAGGATACCGACAGGGAAATCATCGATATCGTCGATCATAGCGATCTGAAGCATACCGCTTACCTTCCCTATGAATTGATGGTGGACGGCAACCGTGTGATCGCCCTGCGCGCGCGTTATCGCATAGCCCTGAATTTCCCGGACACAACCATGGCCGGTGAACACGGATTCACCAAGATCATGACGGCCCCGTGGGGGATCCAGTTGGCGCTGGAAGCCGTGGCCGGTTTCAAGCGCGAACAATAAGCGCCCGACAAGCAGCCGGTAGCAACGCCGGCACCCTGTAATATAAACAGACACGCAAAACGTGTCTGTTTTGTTTTATGAACCACGCACGTTTATTTGTATGGAAATTCGCGAAATCGCATCGCGCCCAGAATGATCTAAACTAAACACAGACTGATTACATAGACTCAACATGTCCGAAGCCACCAGCCCGAAAAACAGCCCAGCTGCCGCGCCCGCCGGTGATGCCGCCGGTTCGATCGGCAGCACGACCGACCCCCTTAAGCTTCTGGGCCAGGTGCTGGCGCACGCCGTTCGAGTCAATGCCTCGGACATCCATTTGCGCACGCGTAATCATCCGATCCTGCGGGTGGACGGCAACCTGCGCACATTGCGCGAGATTCCGCCATTGCCGCCGGATTTCATGGAGCGCTTGTCGCGCACCATGATGTCGGCGCGACTGCTCACGCAATTCGAGAAATCCCATCAGGTGGACCTTTCCATCGGCTTCAAGGATATCGGCCGCGTGCGCGCCAACATATTTTATCAACGCGGTTCCATCGGTATGGTGCTGCGCGTCATCAGCACCAACATTCCTACGCCCGAGGAATTGTTTCTGCCGGAAATCGTGACGGAATTGACAAAACTAGAGCGCGGTCTGGTGCTGCTCACCGGGGCGACCGGCTCCGGCAAATCCACCACCCTGGCCTCGCTCATCAACGGTATTAACCTCGCGCGCAGCGAACACATCATTACCATCGAGGACCCGGTCGAGTTCCTGTTCTCCGAGAAGCGTTCGATCATCACACAGCGTGAAGTCGGCATAGACACCAATACCTTTGCCGACGCCATGCGCGCCGCCTTGCGCGAGGATCCGGATGTGATTCTCCTGGGTGAAATGCGCGACCCGGAAACCATTGAAACGGCGATGGTCGCCGCGGAAACCGGTCACCTCGTGCTCTCCACGGTGCACTCACCGGGGGCTGCGGAGACCATCTCGCGCATCGTCACAAGTTTCCCGCCGGAGGCGCAGGTCGGCATCCGCGCCAAGCTGGCGCAGAACCTGCGTGGTGTGGTCAGTCAGCGCTTGTTGCCGCGCAAGAGCGGGCAGGGGCGTATCGTGGCGTGCGAAGTCTTGACGGTTTCGGCTTTGTCGCGCGAGTACATACTCGATCCGGTCAAGGTCAAAGAACTTTCCGACCTTATTCGCAAAGGAACGCTGGCCGAGGGCATGCTGAGTTTCGATTCCTCGCTGCTTAGTCTGGTCAAGCAGGGGCAGATTGATGAGGAAACCGCCCTGTTCTATGCGACCAGTCCCACGGACCTCAAGCTCAAACTGCAGGGGTTCTGACGCGCGTTTCCCTCACGGGTGGCGCGAGTATCTATCGAGCAGTCTTTGTGTTGAAATGCGCCGGCCAATATATTTAAATTTAAATAAATAAATCGCCGGGAAACGGCTTACGGGTGGATGGGATAATTCGATGGCGGATCGGAGACTTCAGGTTTTTCACACCGTGGCGCGTCTGCTGAGCTTCACCAAGGCGGCTGAGACGTTACACATGACGCAGCCCGCCGTGACCTTCCAGATACGGCAGCTCGAAGAGTATTTCAACACACGGTTGTTCGACCGCACCCACAACCGCATCAGCCTCACCGCCGCGGGCGAGCGTGTATTCGAGTACGCCGAGCGCATCGTCGCGCTTTATTCCGAGATGGATATTCGCGTCCGCGAGCTTACAGGCGATGTCAGCGGCATTCTCATCATCGGTGCCAGCACCACGATCGCGGAGTACATGCTCCCGAACCTGCTCGGCACATTCAAGGAAAAACACCCGGGCATCAATATCCGGCTCAAGGTCTCGAATTCCGAAGGCATCGTTCACATGGTCGAGGACAATTCCGTGGACGTGGGTATCGTCGAGTCGCCGATCGTGAACAAGAATCTGGTGGTCGAGGTCTGCTGGCACGACAAGCTCGTGTTCATCTGCCCGCCGCAGCATCCGCTGGCCAAAAAACCCAAGATCACGGTCGGGGACCTCCAGGGCCTGCCGTTCGTGGCGCGTGAAGAGGGTTCCGGCACGCGCGAGTTCATCAATGAGTACCTCACGAAGAACAACATGCAACCGCACGAGCTCAACGTCAATGTCGAGGTAGGCAATCCCGAGGCCGTCAAGAGCGCGGTCGAGGCCGGGTTAGGCGTGTCGATCGTGTCGCAGGCGACGGTGGTGAAGGAGCTGAAACTGGGCACGCTGGCGGCGCTCCCGCTCGAGCCGCAGCTCGAACGGCCGTTCTCCATCGTGTTCCAGCGCCAGAAGTTTCGACTGCGCGCCATGGATGAGTTCATGGATTTCGCCCATGAGCACTGCGAAAAACGCGCCGCACAGAAGAATTCGCATTCCTAGCGCCTCTGGCGACTCGTCGTGCCGGACAATATTGAAAAACGCCTGGCCGAGATCGTTAACCGGCTTCCCGCCACGCAGGCTGCCGCGCTGCTTGAATTCGCCGAGTTTCTGCTGATCCGCCATGGTAGTACCGGCGCGGAAGCAGCGCCGAGCGTCGCCGCCGACGAAATTCCCGCACCACTCGATATTCCCCGTCCCTCGGAGGAGAGCGTGGTCAAGGCGGTCAAGCGCCTGCGCGCGACTTATCCGATGCTGGATGCCCGAAAATTGCTGAATGAAACCTCAGCAATCATGACGCAGCATGTGATGCAGGGGCGGGATAAAATTGAAGTGATTGAGGAGCTGGAGATTTTGTTTCGGACGCATTACGAGAAATTAGTCGGGAACGACAAGGATTAATAGAGCATCTGCGTCTGCGTCATCCCCGCGAAAGCGGGGTGAGGCGGGGTTTTCGTGAACACACTTAACGTGTGTTCACGCCGCCGAACGGGTGCAACGAATTCTGTTGCACCCCGGGCAGCAACAGGTCTTGAATGGTATCGCGCGCCTTGCGCGCGATCTGACAAGCAAATGGCGGGTGGCTCCGCCCCTGCACCCTGGGTCGCTTTTCTTTGCTTGCCCAAAGAAAAGCGACGAAAAGAAAGGGCACCCCCTGGTCGGCGCCCGCTATCGCGGGTTCCCTCGCGGCAA
>DATICK010000319.1:0-9103 GCA_035456865.1 Sulfuricaulis sp. | reverse complement strand
TCGAATGGATGCCGGGTTCACCCGGGCATTGAATTTTTCCTGCAGCGCGCGCACGTTGGGATCGTCCGTGATCGCCTGCACCGCCGCCTGTTGCCTTTCATCCTGCAAACGGGTTTTCTCCTTCGCCGGTGTTTCCACCGCAGGACGCCCGATCCGCAGTGTCAGCTTGACCGGGTTGCCGTAGTATTTTTCCAGCGCCTGCTTCAATTCCGCTTCGCGCTCCTTGTTGAGCAGCTTCCCGTGCACTTCTTCCAGCACCAGCACCATGGCGCCGTTGTCAAAGGATTCAAGCATCGTGTTGTTGGCCAATTCACGCACCAGGCCCGCGAGCCCGAGTTGGGTCACCACTTCGCTCCATTTAGCGGACTGAGTGCCGGAGCTTTGCGCCACCATATCGGCGGATGGCGTTACCACAGACGCGGGAGCTGGCTTTACTGCAACGGGAGGAGAAGTTCGTGGTGCTGATGCTGGTGCTGTGGTTGTAGTCCTGGTTGTTGGCGCGGCGACAGTTGGAACGGATGTACGTACCTCCCCTGCTTCCGCCGGACGGAATGCCACCATGCGCAACAGGATCATCTCCAGCCCGCTGCGCGGATCCGGGGCAAACGGCAGGTCGCGGCTCCCGGTCACGCCGATCTGATAGTAAAGCTGCACGTCCTGCGGCGAGATGGCCTGGGCATGCGCCAGAATGCGCTCGCCCTCTTCGCCCGCCAGCGCCGGGTCGGCCTGCGCCAGGGCTATACGATGTAACATTAACAGCAATTCTTTCAGCAGCGCCTCGTAATCCAGACCGAATTCCGTCGCCTCGGTCACCGCCTTGAGCAGCGCGCCAACGTCGCCGACCTCCAATCCCTGCAACAGCTGCTCGATGAAATTCTGGTCGATCGTGCCGAGCATGGCGCGCACTTCCGGCTCGGTGACCTGGCCGCCGCCGTAGGCGATCGCCTGATCGAGCAGCGAGAGGCCGTCGCGCATGCTGCCGTCGGCGGCGCGCGCCAGCAGCTTGATCGATCCGGCATCGTGAGCGTTACCTTCCGCATCCAGTATCTTCTGGATTTGTGCGGCGATTTGCTCGAGCGGCAGACGCTTGAGATTGAATTGCAGGCAGCGCGACAGCACCGTGACCGGCAGTTTCTGCGGATCGGTGGTGGCCAGCAGGAATTTGACGTGCGGCGGCGGCTCTTCCAGCGTTTTCAGCAGCGCGTTGAAGCTGTGGCCGGAAAGCATGTGTACTTCGTCGATCAGATAGACCTTGTAGCGGCCGCGTGTCGGCGCGTACTGCACGTTGTCCAGCAATTCGCGCGTGTCATCCACCTTGGTGCGCGAAGCGGCGTCCACCTCGATCAGGTCCACGAAGCGCCCCTCGTCCACTTCCTTGCAGGCGCTGCACTGGCCGCAGGGTTTCGAGGTAACGCCGATTTCGCAGTTCAGGGATTTCGCAAGTATGCGGGCGATGGTGGTCTTACCCACCCCGCGGGTACCGGTGAACAGAAAGGCGTGATGCAGCCGGCCATGGTCAAGCGCGTTGACCAGCGGCTGCACGACGTGCTGTTGACCCACGAGCTCGGAAAAATTTCGGGGGCGCCATTTGCGCGCCAGCACCTGATAGCTCATGGACGTTGGCCTGCCATCAATAAAGGACTTCCGTAACGGGTGGCGGTTCGAGCCAACCACACCCCAGTACCCGAAATGCGAGCTGCGGCTGCTTCCTTCCGGACCTGACCGGGTTCACAAGCTTCCGTCGCCGAGGGGACCGGCTCTCACCGCCATAATCAATCTGTGGGATGAAAGTGTACCACGGTGTGGCTGTGGCGGTAACCGCGAAAGTTATGAGCGTTGGCGAAAACAAATGTGGCGACTGCGCGCCATTGGCCGTTGGCCCGAGGTGACTTTTCCGACGCCCTGGCCCAACGCGCTGGGCCAGGGCTTATTCTTGCCAGCCTTAACCTTTTGTATCGGTCTTTGGCTTGTTATTGCTTTTACTTTTACCCGTGCTCATACCCTGCTGCTTGCGCGGCTTTGTGGCCTGCTCGCGCTCAAGCCCCTGCTCATTCATACGCATCTCGGCACGGTCAAGACCACGTTTGGAGTCCGGCTGGAACTGCGCGTTCGTGTTCGCCTTTCCAGCCTCACCCATGTGCCCTGAAGACATGCCGCCCGCTCCTGCGCCATTGCGCGCCAACGCTGGGAGAGCCACACCAAGCATGAACGTAAGACCAACCGCCAGTGCCATAGACTTAGAGATCATTGCAGTGCCTCCTCATTTAGCGTTTACCGGACAACACGTTTTATATAACGCATGCCCCCCTGGTTCGGTGCACCGCGGACACGATATTCGATGATGCGCATGAAGAAATGCTTTTTTTTCTTGCTGGATAGCGCGATTCGCCGATCCGTAAAGGCTGGTGCCCGCTATCTATAAAAACGCCGGGCGAGTGCCCGGCGCTTTGAAAAATACAAAAGATCCGGCAGTGCTCAGGTCAAAGGCTGAGCCCCTGGGCCACATCCAGGACGACACGCGTTTTCTTGTTCAGAATCAGAAGGTCCGTACCGACGCGCACACGGACATAATCCCTGGACGGCAGTCTTGGAAGCTGCCGCTCCAGGTCACGGGGCAGCGGTTCGTATTCAATGTCGTTCGGCAACCGGTCATTCCTTGCCAGCCCCGGCGGAAGACTCTTACGCTTCGCCAGTCCCGGCGGCAGATCGCCGCCGCGCTTCGCTAGTCCCGGCGGCATCCCTTTTCCATGTCCCCTGCCTGAACCTCCATCTTCATTGTCCCGGTCACGCCGGTATTCGTGGTGACGCTCCTGATGCCGGTGGTAATAGTCTTCGATCACCGCACGGTCGTTATTGCTATACACCACGGCAATCGACTTGTTGCCATCCCGCACAGTCACGTCGCCGGATACTGACACGTCTGCGCCATAGGCGAACCCCGGCAGGAGAAACAGCGCAATCAGATAATAGCGAAACACGAAGAACCTCCTTTCATATTGGTGAAACCTCATAATCCGAAGTATAGGTGCACTTACCAGTATCGTAGCGGCCCTGAGAAAAGGTCTGTCGTACTTAAGATGGAGGCGCAAGACTTTGAGCAGCTACAGCGGGATCCCCGAAGTTAGACGCAGGAGTTGCGCCGACTGCCGGATTGTTGTTGACGACAAGCGGTCACGCCGGTCTTGTTCATATACCAGCCGTGCCGGTCGCGCGTATTGCTTGCCGATCGGAGTGTTCAGACTTCGATAGCGATGTAATCAGGGATTGATATTGCGCCATGCACAAGGCGGGCATGGCTTCCATTCTTGCCCTTGGTGATCTCGAGCCGCGCCGGCACCAATTCAGTAAGCTCGGCGACATGCGAGATAAGCCCGACCAACCGGCCGCTCTTCAGCAGCTCGCCCAGCGCCTGGAAAGCGAGCTCGAGGGTTTCGGGGTCGAGCGAATCAAACCCCTCGTCGATGAAAATCGTCTCGAGACGGATTCCGCCGGCGTACGACTGCACAACGTCCGCGAGACCCATGGCCAGCGACAACGACGCCAGGAAGCTCTCGCCGCCGGAGAGCGTCTGTACCGGGCGGGTCGTTCCCGTGTAAGCGTCGTACACGAGCAGATCGAGTCCGCCGGCGGCCCGCAGATCCACGCGCTCCGTCGCGCGTTGCAGGTCGAACCGGCCCCGGCTCATGAGTCGCAGGCGATGGGAGGCCGCGGCGAGCACATCCTCGAGCAGCGCCGCGAGCACGTAGCGCTGCAGCGTGATGCCGTAAATATTCTTCCCATTGGCCACTTCCGCCACGCGCCCCACCACCGCGAGCTGTGCCTCCATTCGGGCCTGTTCCCCTTGCAGAAACTTCAGCTCCCCGACCGAGCCATCGATTTGCCGGCTCCTCTCCCCGGCGCGCGCCCGTTCTTCGAGGAGGCCGTTCACCTCGGCCTGGGCGTTCGCCGCGTCAGTCTCGAGCGCGGCCAGATCGGGACGGACTTTTCCACGCGCGGCGTCGACGACGCGGTCGAGGCGCGTCTTGGCGGCCACCTGCGCATCACGGAAAGCCCGGATCTCCTGCTCGAGCCGGATGCGTTCCTCCTGTTCGAGTTTGGCCCGCTGGTAAGCATCGTCGTCAACAAACCCGGCCTCCATGAGACGTTTCAGAAAATCCTCCATGGCCGCCTCCAGGCGTCCGCGAGATTCGCTGACCTCGCGCTCCGCGCCATCGAGCTGTCCCTGGCATGTCTGCCACGCCGCCACGGCGGTGTCATGATTTTGACGCGCGCGTTCGAGCGCGATTTTCAGCGTCTCATGCCTCGCCCGGGCCGCCATGAGCCCCTCGTTCAGCGCCCCGAGGGAACGCAGCGGCGTCGGAACGTCCTTTTCAAGCCCGGTAATGCGCTCCTGCAAACGTCCATGTGCAGTGCTCGCCTCCGTGAAGATCTCTTCCAGCCGCGGCAATTCTTCGGCAAGCCTCGTTTCGGTTGCCAACAGATCGACGATCGTCCGGCGCAAGCCGCCCTGCTCTTCCGAGGCGGCTTTGGCCTTATCGAGCTCGGCCTGTGCATCTTCGAGTCGTTTTGCCAGCGCCGCGGGAGAAATCTTTCGGTGTGCACCAAGATCCTCCAGACACTTGGCGATGCGCTCCTTCGTGACAGCGACGCGCTGCGCGAGCTGGCCGGCTTCCTGCACGGCGTCGTCCCGCGTCTTTTCGAGACGCGGTATCTCATCCTGCAATGCCGCGATCTCCTGCTCATCTGGCACTGCGGCACGAAAATGCGCCGGCGCCGGGTGCCGCGTGGAACCGCACACCGGGCAGGGTTCCCCGCGCGCGAGCTGTTTCGCCAGCACCGTGGACTGTGCCTTCACTCGCTGCTCTTGCAGGCGGTCGAGTTTCTTCTTTGACTCGTAGAGGGATTTCTTCGTCTCTCCCATCAACGCCTCGGCACTCGTGAGCGCATGTTCCTGTGTCTTGAGCCGGGCTTGATGTTCCGCCAGGTCGGTGGTGGTCTTGTGCAGTCGTTGCAGTTCTTTGACCTGCGCTTTCCACTCAGCGGTTCTACCGGACAACTCGATCATTCTCTCGAGGTCCTTTTGAAGCTTGCGCAGCCCGCGGGTGCACTCGCGCAGTTCCTCCTGCGCCCCGTTCCGGTTGTCAGTGGCCTGCGTGACGCGCCACGCATGTTCGGAAAGATCCTTATTCCCCTGTTCGAGCTCCTCGATCTTGCCGGTCAAGGCTTCAAGGCGCGTGATCTCTCTCCGGACAAGCTCATGTTCCGCTTCCCGGGCCTGTTCGGCCGCGAGCGCGTGTTCCGCGGCCAGCTTTGTCTCCAGCGCCCGTTCATGTTGCGTGACGAAGTTCGTCTTTTTGAGAAGTACCGCTTCGTGTTCCTGTTTGCGCTGCTGGCAATAAATCTCGGCATCGCGCAGTGCCTCGGCGCGCCTGGCGTGATCGAGACGTTGGCCGAGCGTGTCGATTTCCGCGCGGCGCGCCTCCGTCTCGGCATGCTTGATCTGCGCTTCCGTCAGCTCCGCGAACAACTCGTCGAGTTGATGCGCCTCGCGCAATTGCCTGTCCACCAGTTCCCGTCGCGCCGCCGCGGCGGTCAACCCGATCTCAATCTCGCCGGCACGCCGGCGCAGCATTTCCTGCCGGCTGAAGAGCTCCTCGACGGCCGCCACCCCGGCCTGCGCCAGGACAAAGCTGGTCCGTCCGGCAAGATCTTCGCAACGGCGGCGAACATCGACTGCCGATTGCTTGAGTGCCTCCTCGATCTGGCGGTAGAACTCAGTTGAGAACAGTACTTCGAGAATTCTCTGGCGTTCCGTCGAATTCGCCATCAGGAACCGCTGAAACTGATACTGCGGCAACATCACGACCTGGCGGAACTGATCGCAGCGGAAACCGAGCAGTTGCTCGACCTTCTCGGTGACGTGCATCCATTGGGTCGCAATCACGGTCCCATCGTCCGCGTCATCGGCTATATCGCTGCGGCGCCAGAGCGTCGCCTCGGGCGGTTCGCGCGTCACGCCCGCGCCTTTTTTCTTGGGTCGCTCCTGTTCCGGCACCCGTTTGATACGGTAGCGCTCGGAGCCCACGGAAAAATCGAAGCTGACTTCCGTCGGCATGTCGGGTGGCGCATGATCGCTGCGCAGGGTGCGGGGCTCACGGGCCGCTCCGGAGGACTCCCCATAAAGCGCGAAGCAGATGGCATCCAGGATCGAGGTCTTGCCCGCGCCGGTCTGGCCGTGGATCAGGAAAAGCGAGCGCCCGCCGAGCTGGCGGAAATCGATCTCCTGCCTGGCGGCATATGGCCCGAAGGCCTGCATCACGAGGCGCAGGGGCTTCACGGCTGGGACTCCCGTTCCAGGGTGTGTAGCCGTTCGACGACACCGAGATAGGCGTTGATCTCGTCCTCGGACGCGGCTTCTCCTTTCACCATCTGGAAGAAGGAAGTGAAAATCTCGCGATCGCTCAGGCTGCGGTGGTCCACGCGGGATGCCGCTGCATCACCGCGGGCGAGCCGCTCCGCCCGCTTGAGCTCCAGCACGTTGGGATACTTGGACCGCAACCGGCCGATGGGATCGAATACCGGGCCCTTGTCGAGGAGCGTCACCGACAGGTAATCGTCGACTTCGCTGCCGACCGGCGCACTTAGCAACGTGTCCAGCGTCCCGGTTACGCAACGCACGGCGCGGCGCGGTGTGAGCGGGATCCGCTCGAGGCGGCATCGACCCGCGGCATCGAGTTCCACCAGATTGACCGACTTTGAATGGGCGGCCTCGGAGAAGGAGTACTGAAGCAGCGATCCCGAGTAGTGTATCCGGTCGTTGCCGGCACGCTGCGGGCGATGCAGATGGCCAAGCGCGACGAAGGAAAAACCGTCGAACACCGACGGTTCGACGGCGCCGGTACCGCCCACCGACAGAGGGCGCTCGGATTCGGACTCCTCGCCCCCGACAACCAGGGCGTGGGCCACGAGCACCGAGCGCGTACCGCGCGGACGGGTCTCGCGTGCCTTCGCGATAAGGGCGCGCATCGCGGCGGCGTGATCGGAAAGGTCGGGATTGCCGAGACGTTCGCGCACCAGGGCGGGCTCGGCATAAGGAATCGTGCAGAAGCTCACGGTGCCGTGAGCGTCCGTGATCGAGGTCCACATCGGGTCGAGACCGACGCGCCCCGCCACGTGCAGACCGCTCTGGGAAAGCAGCCGCGTGCCGAAGCCCAGACGCTCCGGGCTGTCGTGGTTGCCGGCGATCAGTATTACCCGCGTCTTGAGGTCGATGACGAGTCGCGAGAGGGTCTCATCGAGCAGGCTCACCGCCTCGGGCGGCGGGACGGCCCGGTCGTATACGTCTCCCGCGATGACAACGGCGTCAGGTTTTGCCTCACGGACCAGGTTAATGAACTGGTCCAGCACGTAGGCCTGGTCCTGCGTCAGGTGGACGCCGTAAAAAATCCGACCGAGATGCCAATCGGCGGTATGAATTATTCGCATCCTGCCAGCCCCGAGTCCTTGCACGACAATTCCGTAGTGTCCGAAATTCCGCGCGGGACTTCAATGTGCCCCGGCTTACCAACGGATAACGCGAACGGACGAATGGCTGAATATTTTCAGCCGCCGCGTTTCCCTTGTCTCCTGTGATTCCCAAAAATTACAGCACGGCATCACCTGAGGGATTGCTGCGCTTTGGGGTCAAACCTGCCGACGTTTATTTACTAAAAATAGAAATGGGGCCAAAGGCCCCATTTCTATTTGACTGGCGGAGGAGTCAGTGCTGATAACAGGGGAATTAATAGGGGAGAAAAATTCGTCAGTGACGTCCGTTACGTGACTCTCCCGCGCCATAACACGACCAAAATGAGCAAGTTAACGAGCAACACGGTTAACCCCGCCCCGCTGATCCGTTTGGCCAGTTCAAGCAGCTCAAGCGGAACGTAGATGGCGGCACCTACTAGTCCCAAGACCCGCGCCCAGTTCTTGCCCCGCCAAAGCCCGTAGGCCTCCGTGAATCGGACCAACGCATACGCCAAGGCACCAAGGCTTATGACGAGGAGGCGGACATTGCTGAGCTGGGAGGCCGCCTGCAGAAAGATTTTCGGGTAATGGCTGGCAGGGTTCAGGTGAAAGTGGCGTACCACTTCTTCGGCGGCGCGTTGTGCGTCGGGATGCAGTAACTTGAAAAGGGATCCGGCCGCCACCACCACCAAAATGCCTTTGAAGGCTTCAAAGACAGCTACCGCACGAAGTTGAGTGAGCTTGTTGTTGGTCAATCTTGCCTAACCCGTGGGTAGCCTGTCTTTGACATGGCCCTATGGTCCTTTCGCGGGATAGCCCACGGTCTGCGCCAGCATAATCCGCTGGTGCGGGGCCAGCCCCATGGCCTTGGTGAGGGCAACGCGTTCGACCGACCCGCGCACCACGGTGGCGAGATTCGCGGAGGCACAGAAGAGATAGACGTTCTGCGCGATGAAGCCGGCGTCGGTTGCGGCGTAGAACTCTTTTTGTTCAGCGGCGGCACCTTCCATGCGATCGAAATCAGCGACGTAGACCAGGTTAACCGGTGCCTTGGCGACGAAGTCCTGCGCCCCCGTGAGCGCGCGCAAATCTCGTGCAACGACCGGTTGCAACGCGTTCGCCTTGGTGTCGTAGCGGTACATGCCCTCACCCGTCGCGACGTAGACGTCGATCTCACGCCAGTCTCGCGCGGACGGGACTGTGCGCTGACCAGACGCCGGCCGGTTCACTCCGGCCGCGGCCCACAACAGATTCGACAGCACCTGGGGCGGCAGCGCCTCGGAGCTGAACTCGCGCGTCGAACGCCGCTCCTTGAGCGCCTGCATCAGCGGTTTTCCGCCCTCGGTCTGCGGCGACGGCAACAGCACGATCTGCAGTTCACCAGCGATTGTCGAAGCGGACATGATCATCAATAACGCTCCTGCCCATGTTCGAAATTGCATCGTAGCGCCCTCCTTCTGTCGGCGGGGTGACAGGTGCGCGACCAAACACTATCCAGCGTGTTCAATCAGGACAGAAGCACGTCGTCACGTGCCAGTCGGGATGCAGACGCTTCGCATGCTCCTCGCACGCGGCCCGAGCCTGTGCGATCGTCTCG
>DATICK010000318.1:0-10123 GCA_035456865.1 Sulfuricaulis sp. | reverse complement strand
GAATCCATGCTAGTTTTATTAGTACATCCGCGACGGCGGGAGTCCGTCAGGGAGAGTGGGTTTGGAACGATTCTGGAAACATCTGCGCATCGGGCGACGCTGGTTGCTGAACGGTTGGCATTTGTTCATGCGCAACCCCTGGCTCCTCGGTGGCATGGGGTTGACGGCGACGGTTGTGCTCGGCATCTTTGAGCTGATCCCCCTGCTTGGCGGACTTCTCGTTGCGCTGGTCGCACCCATCATGCTCTCCAGCGTCTTCCTCTCCCTCGAAACCATCTACCGGCAGAACATGGTCTTGCCGGCCGAACTGCGACTGCCCGCGCTGAAACAATCACCACGACAACTGCTGGATGTATTCCGGGACGAGAAGCGGTTTTTGCCGGCAGCGACGACAAGCGTGCTCTGCGTGACCGCGGTGCTGCTGATTAATCTGCTGGTGCGGCTGGTGGTGGGTGAAGCCTGGGTCTCCAACTGGTCGAACCTCGATCACCTGACGCTACTCGGGATGCTCGCGGTGTCGCTGCTCACCTTCGTGCTTTATGTTCTGCTCACGGCAGCGTTGATCTATGCGCTACCGCTCACCTTCCTGCGCGACGAACCGTTGGTGCCCTCGCTGCGGCAAAGTCTCAAGGCCAGCCGGCATTTCACCGCCGCCCTGCTGGTTTTGCTGGGCGTATTGCTCATGCCCGTCCTCCTCGGCGCAATCGCCGCCAGTCTGTCACTATGGGCCGGCTACCTGCTGTGGATCGTGATCGGATCCATCACTTTACCAGTGGTGTCCGCCAGTCTGTACTGCAGCTACCGCGACATCTTCAGCGCGCGGGACAACTGGATGCCCGCCGACAGGCGCCGCCAGGCCGGGGGGGCGGAGCCCGATGCAAAATCGCTGCGACCCCTTTAACCACGACCCTTTAACCAAGCGCTTCAACAAAACGACAACTTCCACCATTTGCTCGCTCTGGCAAATGCCTGGTGGCGAGGTTCATCTCGGACAGTCTCTCGGATCTACGCAGGTTAAGAACTGTACGCGAAGAAAAAATACAACCTCGGAAGATCTTAACCTCCCAAGCCAGGCGCGTGATCTTGTTGCGGGGAACTGGCGCTAACCCAATTTATTTTTTGTCGCGTAGAATCGTATTGATGGCTATCGCCAAACATCCTTCCGTTGTGACCATGCCGGCAGCGGAACAGCCCTATCCTTCGATAGTGGAATTCCTGTCCCGGACATTCCCGGCCATTTCGCGCGACCGGTGGACGCAACGCGTGCGCGATGGCAAGGTGCTGAACGACCGGGGTGAGCCCATTACCGCGGACACAGCGTATTCCCCCTCCAAAAGGATTTTCTATTTCCGCGAAATTGAAAACGAACCAGTCATTCCGTTTGCGGAACAAATCCTGTTTCAGGATGACGAGCTGCTGGTGGCCTGCAAACCGCATTTTCTGCCCGTTATTCCGGGGGGCCGATATGTGGAGGAATGTTTATTGAACCGCTTGCGTCACCGAACCGGCATTGCCGACCTGGCGCCCCTGCACCGGCTGGACCGCGAGACCGCGGGCATCGTCATTTTCTCCGTCAACCCAAACACCCGCGGCCTTTACCATGAGCTCTTCGTGCAAAGGAAAGTCGAGAAAATCTATCACGCGCTGGCGGAAGTGAATCAGCCGCCGCACGAAAACCACTGGACGGTTGAAAACCGGATCGTTCGGGGCGAACCGCGGTTCCGGATGAAAACCGTCCCGGGTACTGCCAATGCCTGTTCACGTATCCAGCTCCTGGAAGTGAAAGGCAGCCGGGGGCTTTTCAGTTTGCAGCCGGTCACCGGCAAAACCCATCAGCTGCGGCTGCACCTGAGCAGTCTGGGGTTCAGGATCATCAACGACCGGGTTTATCCAGAGCTGCAACCGCAAACAGAAGATGATTTCGAGCAGCCACTCCAGCTGCTGGCCAAGATGATTCGCTTCCATGACCCTGTCTCCGGACAAGACTGGGAGTTTCGATCCAAGCGTGAGGTTTTGTGGTAATGCCATGTAAAACGCGAACCCCGCTGACCTTCTTGAATATTATTCCTCACCCCAAACCGCGGTCTTTCCCCTATTTCTCCTGCGTTTCCGCGAGCCAACGGCATACAGATTGACGTGCATCAAAGCAGGCGGCGGATTGCCGTGACTAGATGTGTATGTAGTTGTTGTAAATGGCGTGAACCTGGCTGTTCAAAATCGCTCCCGGCGATTTTGTCTTGTGCGCGAGATGCGCGGGAGGTGTGCCATGACCGGACGAAAGAAGCACGAAGACTACAGTCATCAGCCGAGAAGGGATCGCATGGATGAAGAGCGTGTGAGCGATCCCTATCGGGCGCGGGGCAAGTGGCCGGAGCCGACTACTTGCCCCGAGTGTGGTGCGATCGTTCATCACGGGCAGTGGCGGTGGGGAAAGGCGGAGCCAGAGTCCGAACAGCATCTCTGTCCCGCGTGCAAGCGGATACACGACCGGGTTCCCGCCGGACAGCTGACGTTGAGCGGGGAGTTTTTCGCCGAGCATCGCGAGGAGATCCTGCACCTCGTGCGTCATGCCGAGGCGAAGGCGAAAGCCGAGCATCCGCTCGAACGCATCATGGACGTCAAGGAAGAACCGGACCAAACCGTGGTCACCTTCACAGATTCGCACCTGGTGCACGGTATCGGCGAGGCACTGCGCCACGCCTATCACGGTAAGCTGGATTCACACTACACGGACGAAGACGGCCTCCTGCGCGTTGCATGGAGCCGCTAGCCGAGGCGACCCGCGGACACGACGGTCCGGTTCTCTGAAGCGGAGCAACTGAAATGACCGAAATACGTGCAACCAACATCACCTGGCACGAGGGACACGTCAAACGCGAGGAGCGGGAGCAACTGCTCTCCCAGAATGGGGCAACCATCTGGTTCACCGGGCTCAGCGGTGCGGGCAAGAGCACCATCGCTTTCACGCTCGAGCATGCCCTCATCGAGCGCGGTCAATTGGCCTATGTGCTCGACGGAGACAATGTCCGCCACGGCTTGAACAAGAACCTGGGTTTTACCGCGGCCGACCGCGAGGAGAACATCCGCCGCATTGGCGAGGTTGCCAGACTCTTCGCCGATACCGGGGTGATCTCCCTCACCAGCTTCATCAGCCCTTACCGCAAGGACCGCGACCGTGCCCGCCAGATTCATCGGGAGGCCGGTCTGCCCTTCATCGAAATCCTGGTCGACGTGCCGATTGAGGTGTGCGAAACACGCGATCCCAAAGGCCTGTACAAGAAGGCACGCGCTGCGCTGGCCGCGGGCAAAGGCATCGGGTTCACCGGCGTGGATGATCCGTACGAGCCGCCGCTGTCACCTGAAATCGTGATTCACAACGACAGGATCACGCCCCAGGAGGCCGCGGCACAAGTGATGAGATATATGGAGTCGCAGGGTCTGTTGCCCGAGTTGAAACAGATAAGTGATGGCGTCATCTCGAACAACTCTAAGGAGGTGAAGCATGCTTAGCTACATCGTGGGTTTGGTCCAGGCGTTTGAGTACAAACATGGGGTCAGGCCGCAGATGGTTTGCCTGAATTCACGCCACCTCCATCAGTTGCTGGTGGAATATCCGGATATTAACCACGAAAAATTCTTCAGCAAACTCGGGGTTCGGATTCTCGTGCTTCCGGAAAATGACTTGCCCCATCCGCGCGTCGAGTGGTTACCATCCAGCAGGCCAAGGGTAGAAGCACGGCCGGCCATTGATCGATCAACTGTGCACCGAGCCGCTTAGTGCAGCACAGTCAGGTGGATTGATTTATATCTCGTCTGATGCCGGCTGAAACACAGCCTTCAGTCGCCGTGGTTTTTCTGTTGTATCGTGCGCGCGAAGTCGAGCATCCGTTGCGTCGCGCGAAGCGCCTTCACCCGCACCGTCTCGTCGACATGCACCTCGTTCTCACCGGTTTCCAGCACCTGCGCTAGATTGTCCAGCGCGTTCATCGCCATCCACGGGCAATGGGCACAGCTCTCGCAGGTGGCGCCCTCACCCGCGGTGGGCGCGGCCATGAGGATCTTTCCCGGCGCCGCCTGTTTCATCTTGTAGAAGATGCCGCGGTCGGTGGCGACGATGAGTGTCTGCTGCGGAAGCGTCTTCGCCGCCTGGATCAGCTGGCTGGTCGAGCCGATGACATCGGCCAGTTCGAGCACCGCCGTCGGCGACTCGGGATGCGCAATCACCGCGGCATCGGGGTGTTGACGCTTGAGCGCCGCCAGCGCCTGGCCCTTGAACTCGTCGTGCACTACGCAGGTGGCATTCCACAACAGCATGTCCGCGCCGGTGACGCTTTGAATATAAGTGCCGAGGTGCTTGTCCGGTGCCCAGAGGATTTTTTCGCCGCGAGCTTTCAGGTGTTCGATGAGTTTCACCGCGATGCTCGAGGTCACCACCCAATCGGCGCGGGCTTTCACCTCGGCGCTGGTGTTGGAGTACACCACGACCTGGCGCTCGGGATGGGCGTCGCAAAAGGGAATGAACTGATCCGCCGGGCAACCGAGGTCGAGCGAGCACTCGGCTTCCAGCGTCGGCATTAGCACGCGCTTTTCGGGGTTGAGGATTTTGGCAGTCTCACCCATGAACCGGACGCCGGCCACGACCAGCGTGCGCGCCGGATGGGCGTTACCGAAACGCGCCATCTCGAGCGAATCCGCCACGCATCCGCCGGTTTCTTCGGCAAGGCGCTGCAGATCCTCGTCCACGTAGTAGTGCGCGACGAGCACCGCATCCTGCTCCTTGAGCAGGCGCTTGATGCGCTCACCGAGACGCGCGCGTTCGGCATCCGGCAACGGTAAGCGCGCCATCGTCGCCGGCAGCTTGATGACCACCGGGGCGGGCATTTCGAATCGCTGGCTCATTTACGGCTTCCTGCTTCCTGACTGGATTGGAAGTATGCCTTAAAATTGGCGTTCGGTGGCGCAGGTTTCAAGGATTTTTGCCAACCCCTTGTTACGGATTCCTCAGCCCAGATCGTTCTCGAGCACGACGCGGTAGCGCGCCTTGCCGGCTTCCAGGTGGGCGATGGCTTCGTTGACGTGGCTCATCGGGAAGGTCTCGGTCACGGGTTCGATGCGGTGGCGCGCGCAGAAGTCGAGCATCGTGCGTAGCATGGCGGGCGCTCCCGTCGGTGACCCGGAAAGACTGTGCTGCCCGCCGATCAGCGCAAACGCGGGCACGGACAGGGGCTCGAGCACCGCGCCCACGATGTGCAGGCGGCCCTTGGGAGCGAGCGCATCGAGATAGGCGTCCCAATCCAGCGCCACGGCGACCGTGGATATAATGAAATCGAGCGAGCCGGCGATCTTTTTGAGTTGCGACGGATCACGCGAATTGACGACGTGGTGCGCGCCCATTCGTTTGGCATCCTCGCGCTTGGCGTTGGTGGACGTGAATGCAGTCACTTCGCAGCCCCACTTGTTGAGGAACTGCAACGCCAGATGACCGAGTCCGCCGATGCCGATCACGCCGGCACGCTGCGTGGGCTGAACGTCGAACTGCACGAGGGGGTTGAACACGGTGATGCCGCCGCACAACAACGGCCCGGCTTTCTTGACGTCGAGCATCGCAGGCAGGGGCGTGGCCCACATGGCATCACAACGCACCTTGTCGGCGAACCCGCCATGACGGCCGACGATGGTCTGCTCGCCGTCCGCACACAGGTTGTGGTTGCCGCTCAGGCACTGGTTGCAGGTCATGCAGCTGCCGCTGAACCAGCCGAGCCCGACGGTGTCGCCGACCTTGAGATGTTTTACATTCGCGCCGAGCTTCGCGATCTTGCCGATGACTTCATGGCCGGGGACCAGCGGATACTCACTGTCGCCCCATTCGTTGTTGATCATGGACAAGTCGGAGTGGCACAGACCGCAGGCGATGACGTCAATCTCGACCTGATCCGCGCCGAGCGCGCCGGGGTCATATTCGATGAGCTTGAGGCGGCCCTTGGGTTTGTGGGCGGCGTAGGCCTGAATCATGAAGCGCTCCTCAGCGAGCGGCAAACATACACGCCACGTCCGGAGCGCTACCCGGGATTTTCCTTGTTCTTGTCCGGCTCGTTCTCCGGATGTTTCGTTTCTCTCTTTTTTTCCTTTTCTGCTGCCGCGTTGTCCGAATTAGTTACTTTCTTTACCTCCTGACCCATGCCCTTGAGCAACTCGCCGAAATTATTTCCGACCTTTTTGGCACTGTCATCAAGGCTGGTATCTTCGGCCTGGGCGGAACCGAAGCCGCACGCGGCGACAAAGATGCCTGCAATCCACAACATCCGCAGGCAGCGCACTCTACTAATGCATTTCAAGTTTGTCATAGGGTTTGCATATCTCTCAGTTAATCGAGTATTACATTAGAACATTTGCCTGTGCGCGCGGGTGACGCCGCGATGGCGACACTTCGCCCCGGGGCTACTCGTCCTTCGCGACGGTCTCGCTCTGCTCCGGGGACGGCTCCGGATTTTCACCGGGCTGATCAGCGCCTTTTGCCAGTTTGCGCTGGCGCTTTTCTTCCATCTTTTTCTTCTTTTGCAGCTCTTTCTGGCGCTTCTGAAACTGATAGTTCGGTTTGGCCAAGGTGGCGCCCTCTTGAAGGTTAATCCGGCTTACATGGTTATTTTACGCCTTGCCGGGAATCTTTGCGCCCTGAAAAGGCCTGCCGCCTGAACCGACAGGCAAAGGTTACGGTTTCGTCGCGGGCGCCACTGGTATCGTCGCCGGTTCCGCGGCGGCGGGCGCCTTCGCGGGTTCCGGCTCGGCCGCCGGCTTCAGCACGATCTCGATGCGTCGGTTGCGCTGCTTGTTCTCTTCCGAGTCGTTGGGTGCCAGCGGGTGATACATCGAAAAGCCCAGGGACTCGAGGCGTTTCGGATTGATGAAGTGCTTGGTTTCGAAGTAGCGCGCGACGGCGGACGCGCGCGCCGCCGAAAATTCCCAGTTCGAGGGATATTTCGTCTTGAGTTTGCCACTGATCGGCGTGTCGTCGGTGTGGCCCTCGACGCGGATGACATTGACGCTGTCCTTGATGGCATCCGCCAGTTTGTCGAGCACTTCCGCGCCCTGCGGAAGGATGTCCGCGCTACCCGACTTAAATACGACCTTGTCGGGCATGCGCATCACAATTTGACCGCGGAGTTGCTCGATCTCGACATTCTTGTCTGTCAGCTCCTTGCTGAGTCGCTCGCGCAACTGCTTCTCCTGATTCTGGAGTTCGTCAAGCTTCCGCTGCCTGGCTTCCGCTGCCTGGCGGAACACACCGAGTTCCTGATTGGCCACCGTGAGCTTGGTGTCGAGTTCGCTGCGCGCGTTGTTGCAGGCGCTGAGATCACTCTGCGCCTGCTTTTGGCAGGCCGTGAGTTCAGCCTGTTTCTTGTCGAAGGTCGAGGTCGATACACAGCCGGTCAGGAACACGCCGGTCACGAGCACAAGGTTCAGTAACTGTTTCATTTTCAGCCCCTCTATAAAGAGATAGCCTGAAGGCTATTTTTGGTTTTTCGGTATGTCACCGTACCCCTCTGAATCGGGGCGGACGTGGGGGTGCATATTAATAGTCGACAGCGGCAAATAGCAATTCAGAAAAGATAAACGGACGATTTCGCCAGCGTGGGAGGGGATACGTGATACTAAAATATATCAGGACAAACACAGCCGTATGCGTAAATCGCTCCGCTGGCGGCCCGCAAGTCATCCAGAGGCACTTTGTCTGATTTCTCCTCCCGGCAAACTACGTATGCCGACCCATCATCTGCTCCAGCACGAGCAACAGTGAACTCGTATCCTGTTCACCCAAGCCGCTGCCCATGAGCGCATTGAGTTGTTGCATCACCTGCGCGGTCACGGGAAGCGGCAAGCCGGCATCGTGTGCGAGTTCAAGCGCGACACCGATATCTTTGTGATGCAGCGCGGCGACAATACCGGCGGCAAAATCGCGCTCGACCATCTTCTTGCCCAGCACGTCGAGCATGCGGCTGGCGCCAAGCCCCGTCATCACTGCCTCGCGCACCTTGGCCGCGTCCGCGCCCTGCTCGCGCGCGAACAGCAGCGCCTCGGCGGCGCCTTGCAAGTTGGCCAGCAGGGCAATTTGGTTGGCGAGTTTGGTCACCTGCCCCGTTCCGAGCGGGCCCATGTGGAAGATCGTCTTGCCCATGGATTCCAGCAGCGGCCGCGCGCGTTCGAAAGTGACCTTTTCTCCGCCGACAAAGAACGTGAGCGACGCCGTCTTGGCTCCCGCCACGCCGCCCGAGACCGGCGCATCCAGCATGGCGATGCTGCGCTCGCTTAACCGCCGGGCCACGTCCCGCGCGACCGTGGGGGAGATCGTGCTCATGTCCACGAGAGTCAATCCGGGCACGGCGCCTTGCGCAAGCCCCCGCGGCCCGAGCGCAACCGATTCGACATCGCTCCCGGCGGTGACCATGGTGAACACCACTTCGCTTGCTTGCGCGACCTCGGCGGGCGAGGCGAGCAGGCTCAAGCCAAGACGGCTGGCGTGCGCGCGCGAGCGTTCGCCGCGCGCGTAAGTGGCAAGTGTGTGACCGGCGGCGAGCAGATGCCGTGTCATCTCGCTGCCCATGTTGCCGAGGCCGATAAAACCGAGTCGCATGGGTTTCACCTTCTGTTGACGGAGACGGAGAAACTGAACATTACCTTATTTGCAAGGGATCGTGTGACGCGGTTCGGGGTGCGAGGCCAAATAAAAAGGCCCGACATTGGCCGGGCCTTGGGTCATTCATCGCGACATGTGATGCGCGGGTGGGGCGCAAACTTAAATCACTCCGACACCCTTAACTCGTTAGCTCACGCGTCGCGATCAGTCCATTCACTGAGATTTCTTCCACGTCTTGTCGGGGTTGAAGCGCACTATCTTGCCGGCCTCGGCCTGGGTGGCGTTACCCAGGTCTTTCTCGTAAATCGTGCCATCGTGGTTGACGATGAAGGTCATGACGCCGGAGACGCCGTGCTTCGCGGGATAGGCCACGACGGCGAATCCACCGATCAGCCTGCCGTTCACAAGGTAGTCGTAAGCACCGCCGTGTGCATTCTTGCCCTGCGCCGTAAGCATGCGGTAGTAGTAACCGTGGTAGGGCCGGGGTCGATCCTGCCCCGCTTTCAGGTGATAGCCTTCCTGGGTAGCCGCGCCCACCAACTGCCCCAACGGACTCGGTGCCGCGCCGGACGGTGTCGGCCAGTACAGACCGTCTTTCTTGCCCGCCGAAGATATGAACTTGCGCGCGTAAGCGTCGAAACCGGTACGGTCCGGGTCCGCCGCGGCGTACTCGCGTTGCGCATCGACGATGGCCAGCAGCGTCTGCATGGTATCAAGTTCGTTGCGTCCGATGCGCCGGTTGGTGATCTCCTCGCGTCCCGCCGCCGCGTCGAACGCCCACTTGTCGCCCTTCTTCTTGAGCGGCGCGGGGAAGGACCAGTCGTCGTCACCGACGATGAGCACCGCGTGAGTATCGCCTTCCCTTATGATCCCGTTCTTCTTGTCATAGGCAGCGAGGAATTTCGCCCAATCGGCACGATCGGCCACCGGGTCGCCGGTGAAAAGCCAGTCCTGGGAGGCGGGCCCCACGACCGCGAGCAGGGCTTGCGCGTCCTGGGCACGAACCGCATCAGCAAGCGCTTTGGACGCCGCCTCCGGCGAGGCGAAGGATTTCTGCGCCATGACATTTGCGACTGGGGCCTTGGTGGCCGGGACCTTGGCGGCGGGAGGGTTCTGCGCCAGCGCGGCAAACGATGTGAGCGCGATGAAGAACACGGCAATCAGAGATTGGATCTTGTGTTGGAGGGTCATGTTTTTTCCGCAGGGATTCATGGGCTGAACGATCTAGCGGCGGCCACCGCCACGGCCACCACCGCCGCCGCGGCTCATGCCGCCACTGCCGCGGCTGGCACTGCCGCGCGCACTGGCAGCGCGCGCCGACGCGCCGCTGTCGGCACCGGAAAATCCGCCCGAGCTCGCCCGGTCGTACGCCGTGGGCGCGCGTTGCGAAGCCCGGTCGCGATCGGCCTGCGCAGCGCGGTTCTGCAACTCATTGCGATCCATGTCCTGCAATTCCGCGCGCCCGGCATCGGCGCGGCCGCGAAAATCCTC
>DATICK010000317.1:0-8095 GCA_035456865.1 Sulfuricaulis sp. | reverse complement strand
TGGGCGCCTTCGAGTGCTTTCTCGAGACCCGGGATGATGTTGCTGTGTCCGTGCAGATAGTTGAACGGTTCGCCCCCGCGACTGGAATCGAGTGTCTCACCGCTGTCGTCGGTAAGGGTATAGTGCATGGAAACGACCATGCCGTTGGCTGCCTTCATGTGGGGGTCCTCTGAAAGGATGGAAAGAACGCGCCACTATATCGTATTTCGGCGTCTCCGCCCAAGGCGATTTTTCATTACCCGGGTCAAGCGGGTTTTTCCGCGCGGCGCGACAAGCCGCCGGCGGATGCTTATACTGAAACGCGTAATTTTTCTGCGCCCGACGGTCCGACATGAGCACCCGCAAACCCCGCGTTGAAATCGAATACTGCAGCCAATGTCGCTTCATCCTACGCGCATCGTGGATGGCGCAGGAACTGCTAACGACCTTCGCCGACGAGCTTGGCGAGGTGGCACTGGTACCCGGCACCGGCGGCATATTCGAGGTGCGGCTGAACGGAGAGCAACTGTGGAACAAAAAACAGGCCGGCCGTTATCCCGAACCCAAGGAGATCAAGCAACTCATCCGCGATCGCATTGCGCCGGAGAAAGACCTCGGCCACAGTGACCGCCGGTAAATCCGCATGATCCGTCATCTCGCCATTTCCACGCCCGGACAGGGCCTGCATGAATTCACCGACCAGCTCAACGCACTGGTGCGCGATTGCGGCGTGCGCGAGGGTCTGTGCACATTGTTCGTGCAACATACCTCGGCGAGCTTGCTGATTCAGGAGAACGCCGATCCGTCGGCGAAACATGATCTGGAACAATGGCTCAACCGGCTCGTCAAGGAAAACGATCCGATTTATACCCACCAGAACGAAGGCCCCGACGATATGCCGGGGCATATCAAATCGGCCCTGACGGCGACACAGATATCCATCCCCGTCAGCGAGGGGCGGCTCGCGCTCGGCACCTGGCAGGGGGTTTATCTCTGGGAGCACCGGCATCGCGGCGGAGCGCGCCGTATCGTCGTGCACATCGGCGCGTGAGCGCCGCGCCGAAAACCGCGCCGTACGGCTCCTGGTCCTCACCGATCACCGCGGAACAGATTGCATCGGGCTCGATCGGCCTCGGCCAGATCGCGCTCGATGCGCAGGATATTTACTGGAGCGAGATGCGCCCGACGGAGGCCGGGCGTCATGCCATCGTGAGGCTCCGCGATGGCGTGACCACCGATGTTTTGCCGGCGCCGTTCAGCGCGCGGACACGCGCGCATGAATACGGCGGCGGCGCGTTTACCGTCGCCGACGGCGTAATTTATTTCAGCAACGACGGCGATCAGCGTCTGTATCGTCTCCCACCCGAAGGCGCGCCACAGCCGATTACCCCGCTAGACAGCCGGCGTTATGCCGACACGGAAATCGACCTGTGGCGTCAGCGCATCGTTTGCGTGTGCGAAGATCATCGTGCCGGCGGCGAGCCGGTCAATACGATCGTGGCCGTTAATCTTGATGGCCGCGGCGAGCCCGTCAATTTGGTTTCGGGGCATGACTTCTATGCCTCTCCACGCTTGAGTACGGATGGTAAGCAGCTGGCATGGCTGGCATGGAACCATCCGGACATGCCGTGGGACGGGACAGAATTGTGGCTGGCGGATATTACGTTGAATGGGTCACTCGGCAACCAGCGGCGTGTCGCCGGGAACCGGGACGAATCGGTTTTTCAGCCGGCCTTCGCGCCGGACGGCACGCTTTATTTTGTTTCCGACCGCAGCCGCTGGTGGAACCTGTACCGATTCCGTTCCGGACAGTTGGAGGCCCTGGCGCCGATGGAAGCGGAATTCGGTCAGCCGCAATGGGTATTCGGCATGTCCACCTATGCCTTTGCTTCCGAGCGGCACATCGTGTGCGCGTTCAATCGCGAGGCAACATGGCGCCTGGCGCTGCTCGATACCGAGACGCGCCGGATAGAGATAGTCGAAACGCCGTTTAGCGACATCGGCAGTGTCGCGGCGGATCATGGCAAAGCCGTTTTTGTCGCGGCGTCACCCACGATGTTGCCCGCCGTGGTGCACCTAGATCTCACGACCCGCCGGCATGAAATCCTGCGCTCGTCGAGCACCGCGGCGCCCGATGCCGGTTATCTCGCGGCACCCCAGACACTGGCTTATCCGGTCTCCGGCGGAGAATCGGCGCATGCGTTTTATTATCTGCCCACGAATCGAGATTACCGCGCGCCGGCCGGCGCGAAGCCGCCGCTGCTGGTGCTGAGTCACGGCGGGCCGACGTCGGCAACGTCGAGCGCGCTCAATCTCAAGCTTCAGTACTGGACCAGCCGCGGGTTTGCCGTGCTCGACGTGAACTACCGCGGATCCACGGGCTATGGCCGCGACTATCGTCTGAAACTGGAGGGACAGTGGGGCGTCGCCGACGTGGAGGATTGTCTGGCGGGAGCGCGTTATCTCGTGGAGCGTGGCCTGGCGGATGAAAAACGTCTCGCAATTCGCGGTGGCAGCGCAGGGGGTTATACGACTCTGTGCGCACTGACCTTCCACGATCTTTTTTGCGCCGGCGCCAGCTACTACGGCGTGAGCGATCTGGAGTCGCTCGCCCATGACACGATCAAGTTCGAGGCACGCTATCTCGACCGGCTGATCGGTCCGCACCAAGCGCAGCGCGATGTGTATCGCAACCGTTCCCCGATATATCACGTGGACCGGTTGTCATGCCCGGTGATTTTCTTTCAGGGTCTAGAGGACAAGGTCGTGCCGCCCGATCAAACAGAAAAAATGGTGAACGCCCTGCGCACGAAAGGCATCCCGGTGGCGTACGTGCCCTTGGCGGGCGAGTCGCATGGTTTTCGACGCGCGGATAATATCCGGCGCGCGCTCGAAGCCGAACTCTATTTTTATTCGCGGATTTTCGGCTTTACGCCCACCGATGCCATCGCACCGGTGATGATCGAAAATCTTTGACGGCTATCCGTCGACACGGTTGGTGAAGAGCTGGTTTTCGGGGAACTGGCGGTCACGCAGGAATTTCTTCACCGCCGTCAGGAACGGCGCGGGCCCGGCGGCATAGACGTCATAGCCGGCGAGGTCGGGATGTTCTTTGCCGACATGTTTGAGCGCCGCGGCGAATTTGGCCGGTTCGGCCTCCAGCGGCGTGTACTGAAAATTGTCCAGCGCATCGGACCACGCACGGCATTGGTTGTTGAGGTAATGACCATCTTTCCCGGCCAGCCAGTACAGATGCATGGACTCGGCCACGTCCCGCGCCATGGCATGCTCGATGAGACTCTTGATCGGCGCAAATCCTCTTCCATAAGCGAGAAAAATCAGTGAGTGCGGCGAGTCCTCGCGCAGTGTGAATTCGCCCTGGGGCCCCGTGAGACTGACGATGTCTGCGTTCTTGAGCCGACGGAACACATATTCAGAGAGACGGTCACCCGGGACGCGACGGATGTGAAACTGGAGGTTGCGGTCATCGCACGGGCAGCTGGCCACCGGATATTCCGCCTCGGCGCCATTGCCGGTTTCGAGCGTCGCCGACTGGCCGGCGAGAAATTGCAGCCGCTTGGTGCGCGGCGTTTGCAGGTGCAGCAGCGCCATGTCTTCGCCGAGCCGCTCGATTTTTTTCACGCGCGCGGCGATCTCCTGCGCCGGTATATCCCGGGGACCCTCGATTTCGTTCGTTTCAATCTCCAGATCGGATACCGCCGTATGCGAACAGAGCAGCACATAGCCCTGGTTCTTCTCGGCCTCGCTCAAAAGGTAGTCGAAATGGCGCACCGGCAGTGTCTTGCCGGATACCACTTTTGCCTTGCATAGGCCGCAATTGCCATTGCTGCATCCGTAGCGCAATGAAATACCGGCGCGCAGCGCGGCATCCAGGATGGAATCAGATCCCTCCACGAAAAATTCGCGGCGGTTGGGAAGCAGACGGACAGTCGCAGTCATTAGCCTTAGAAAGCTCTCCTTGACGACGAGTGATTGGAGAAGATCGCTGCGCGATTCCTTTTCCAGCTCGTGCCGCAGCCACAGCTTGAGCGGGCCCATGATACTTTTGATTTCCTGCCCACCGGATTTTTCATGCTCGCTGAACTTGTCGTACAGCCAGTCTGTTACGGTCTTGTAGTGTTCCACCAGCGCCTTGGCTTGCGCCAGTTCGCGTCCCAGGCCTGCAAGGCGCTCAGCCAGTACTTCGGGCTCCGGCAGCAGGCGCTCGCGGATCCGGTGGGCAAAGGCGTCATCCTTGATGTGAGTAAAACGCTCGAGAACAGCGGCGTCTTCCAGCTGTGTGTCCGGGTAGGCGCGCAACAGGTCCTCGGGCTTGACCATGCCCTCGAAGGTCGGCAGTTCGCCGTCTTTGATTCTTTTCTGGAGCGCCCCACGCGAGACGCCGACCAGTCGCGCGGCACGGTTCAGGGTCAGCAACAACGCACTACTATTTTCCTGATCAGACATGGATCGATTCCACTAACGCCGTCCGAGCCGTGCCGGTTGAAATAAAATACCCGTCTATTTTTCGCGCGGTAACTTCGTTATGGGTAAAGAGTCAATTATGGGATGCCGCAGGGATTAATGGGATCATGAAATAAAATCCCATGGAATGTGCCGCATGTCAGGCTCAGAGATATTGGAACACTGACTTGCGGGAGCAAGCCTTTGTCTGGCATTGCCCCGCTATGATGTCGGTTGAATGAGTCGCTAGAACCTACTCGGTCAGGTAGGTCGATCAGGAGGCCTAGTAACCGCGCCGTCCGCCACCACCGCCACCACCACCGCGGTTGCCCCAGCCACCGCCACCACCACCGCCACCACGATTTCCAAAACCGCCGCGACCACCACCACCGCCACCACCGCCCGGACGTTCGGTCTTGGGACGGGCTTCATTCACATTCAATGCGCGCCCTTTCAGCTCTTTCTGGTTCATGCCATTGATGGCCGCCTGGGCTTCCGCCTTCGCCGGCATCTCGACAAACCCGAAGCCACGCGGCTCGCCACTGAACTTGTCTTTAAGAATGGTGGCCTTGCTGACTTGTCCGAAGGCACTGAAGGCCGTCCGCAAATCCTCTTCAGTGACATCGCGCGACAGATTTCCTACAAAGATATTCATATTTAACTCCTGAGATGAAAGGGTAAAGCATCGTGGACCGCGGCATATTTTCCAAACAATCCCTGAAAACGTGCGGCCGGATAGGCGGATGATCGGGCGTGAACCAGGCTCCTTGGTCTCGACATAAGGCAAAGATGGGCTTCAATATCCCAGCATCGGTATCCGTCGCAGATAATACGCCTGTGTTTCAACGGCGTCCAAGTGCCCAAAGAATGTTACCCAATCTTTGGCCCGCCAAGGAGCGTGGTGCGGCGGCTAACCGTACACCTTGGCACCGCGGCCGGCACCACCCGCACCATGACGCTGCCCCTGGCCGTGCCGTGGACGATTCTCGCCGTTTTTCCCATTGAAATGACGCGGCGCACCGTCCTGACGACGTGCTTGGTGGCCGGACGGCCCACCTCGACGGTGACCTGTGGAGGTCTGTTGCCGCGGACGGATGGTCGGCTCGAGCCCGGGAATGACATGGGCCTGGATGGTCTGGCGGGTGTAACGCTCGATGTCGCGTAATTGCTGGAAATTGTCAGGCGCCGCGAACGAGATGGCGATGCCTTTGGCGCCAGCGCGGCCGGTGCGGCCGATACGGTGCACGTAGTCTTCGGCATTCTTGGGAAGATCAAAGTTGATGACATGCGTGATGCCGGAGACGTCGATGCCACGCGCCGCGACGTCGGTCGCCACCAGCAGACGCACCTGGCCGGACCGCAAGTGGGTGATCGCGCGGTTACGCTGATTCTGATTCATGTCACCGTGCAGCGCCGTCGCCGGATGTCCCTTGGCGTGCAGCGTCTTGGCCAGGCGGTCCGCGCCGCGCTTGGTGGCGGTGAACACGATGGCCTTGTCCATGTTGATATCGTCCAGCAGGTGTGTCAGCAGGCGGTGCTTGTGCGCGCCGTCGTCGACATGATGCAAGCGCTGCTCGATGTGTTCGTGCCGTTCCTGTGCCGTGGCGATCTGGATGCGCCTGGGATTCTTCAGCAGGCGGCTGGCGAGCTTGGCAATGTTGCCTTCGAGCGTGGCGGAAAACAGCAGCGTCTGGCGGGTGGCCGGTGTGGCCGCCGCGATCTTCTCCACGGCTTGGATGAAGCCCATGTCCAGCATGCGGTCGGCTTCATCGAGCACCAGCACTTCGAGGCGCGAGTAGTCGATGCGTCCGCGTTCCATGTGGTCGAGCAGGCGCCCGGGCGTCGCTACCAGGATATCGAGCGGCTGGGACAGCAGCCGCATCTGCGGCGGGTAGGGCATGCCGCCGACGACGCTGCCGATGCGAAAGCGCATGTGCTTGCCATATTTGATAGCCGCCGCCGTCACCTGATTGGCGAGTTCGCGCGTCGGTGTCAGCACCAGCACGCGCGGGCCGCGGGAATTTTTGGTCGACGGCGTGCTCAGCCGATGCAGCGACGGCAGCACAAACGCCGCGGTTTTTCCGGTGCCGGTCTGGGCCGAGGCCATGAGGTCATGGCCTTCGAGTGCCTGCGGTATCGCCTGTATCTGGACCGGTGTCGGGGTGGTGTAGCCGCTCTCGGTGATCGCCTTGAGGATGGACGGGTGTAAAGCCAGTTTTTCAAAAGTCACGTTGTTTCCTTGATTGAGATAAATAGCGCATGCAGAAAAGCGCAACCGTTTACCCGTTAAAGGCAACGGCAGTAACAAGACTGCTGGCGCGAACACATCGTCGCCAACCGTTTTATTGCTGAAATCTCAGGGAAACTGAAACCAGAAGGTGGGTCAGAGAGCGATGAACTTATGGCTGGATCGGGCGTTACCGCTGCCTGGACCATTCAGCCGGCGCGGACAATACAGGAATAACTGATGAAATGCCAGTGTTATTCCGCGCGACGAGTCACCGCGCTTATTCCTCTTTGACCAGCGGCACCCATAGCAGATGAAGCGCGATCATCAACGCCAGACCGGCCGTGCTCAGTCCGTAAACGAGCAGGTTGGATTCGAAGAACAATGCGGCCACCATGACCAGCGCCCCCGGCAGGGCGGCCTTCATCCAGGCGGGGTAGGTGATTTTTATGGTTTTTCCGCAGGATCGGCAGGCGACAGGGACGCCCGGACCTAATATGGTTTTTCTAAGTGCAGAGATTGCTGATTGTCCGCAATGAGGACACTGGTACATTTCTTTCCACCGCTGATTCGTGTAATTAAAAAATTTAACGTCCAGGCGAGAGCATGGTGTCTAACAACGCCCCCTGATCTGAATGGGTCATTATGCCTGAATACAATATCCACCGGTCCGGGAAAAGGCAAATCCCGGTATTTGAGTATGCACCTTAAACAGGTATGGCCCAACCAAATCGCAGAAGCGCGCTCGATTCAGGAATCTCTGCACGGAAAGATTGATGCACATGACCGGTTCGGCAAAATCAGGGCGGTCACCGGCTGTCGGTATCCACGCGTCACGCGCATCGGCTGGCTTCCGCCGTTTGGCTGTCGTGCGCTGTTTTTTGATCGGGATCAACAACCCGTGACGTTATTCACGTACCATAAATACCAATTACTCCGGTTGATGGCGCCGGGGAAAGTTCCTTCAAGGCCATGCATGGGGAATTTATGCGATGAAAAAATATCTTCATTATGCGGTTCTGGTACTGGTCGCTACGGTATTCTGTGGCGTGATGCCGTTGGCGCGGGCGGCTTCCACCGGGGAGACCAGTGTCAGCCTGGGGGCGGAATACACTTCGGGCGATTACGGGACATCCAGCGAAACCAATATCTGGTATTTCCCGGTCACGCTCAGGTACGAAACGGATCGCTACATGATGGCGCTGACTGTTCCGTACCTTATCGTGGAAGGTACCGGCAATGTCGTGGCGTCAGGCGGCAGGCATGGCACGCCCCGCCCCAACCCCAACCCGACGAACCAGGGGACCCAGACGAATTACGGGCTGGGCGACATCGAGCTGGCGGCTTCGCATGTAATCGCGCAGAGCGAAGCCGGCTGGCGCGTGAGTCTGGGTGGCTATATCAAATTCGGCACCGCCGATGAAC
>DATICK010000316.1:0-4129 GCA_035456865.1 Sulfuricaulis sp. | reverse complement strand
GCGCTGTTCCGCCAGAACTACGGCTGCTCGCACCTGATCGTCGGCCGCGACCACGCCGGCGTGGGCGACTACTACGGCCCGTTCGACGCGCAGAAGATCTTCGACGAAATCCCGAAGGACGCGCTCGAGACCAAGAACATGAACATCGACTGGACCTTCTGGTGCAAGAAGTGCGGCGGCATGGCCTCCCAGCGCACCTGCCCGCACACCAAGGAAGACCGCATCCTGCTGTCCGGCACCAAGGTCCGCGCCATGCTCTCGGAAGGCCAGGATCTGCCGGTCGAGTTCAGCCGCCCGGAAGTAGCCAAGGTGCTGCAGAAGTATTACGCCGGCCTCTCCGCCGAACAGAACGTCAAGGTGGAGCTGAAGGGCCATTCGGCCCGATAGATTTCAGAAGCAGGAGTTCGTTAACCGTTTTAACTGTTTTTAACCGTTTTTAACTGCAACCTTTAGATAGATGGAGTGACACCATGCCTACATTCGTACGTACCGACAAATGCGATGGCTGCAAGGGTCAGGACAAGACCGCTTGCATGTACATCTGCCCCCACGACCTGATGAAACTCGACAAGGACGGTTCCGAAACCGGCCATGCGATGAAGGCCTGGAACCAGGAACCCGAGCAGTGCTGGGAATGCTATTCCTGCGTGAAGATCTGCCCGCAACAGGCCATCGAGTGCCGTCACTATGCCGACGTCGTTCCCCTCGGCGGTTCCGTGCAACCGCTGCGTGGCACCGACTCGATCATGTGGACCATCAAGTTCCGCAACGGCACCATCAAGCGCTTCAAGTTCCCGATTCGCACCACGCCGGAAGGCTCGATCAAGCCGTATGACGGCAAGCCCAAGGCCGATGTGTCGAAGATCGATGCGATCGAGTTCTTCTCGGCTAACAGCATTCACAAGACGGACCGCAGCCAGTTGGTCAGCGGTTAAACATTTCAACAACCACCGGCGAATCTGCCGCGAGGGGCCGCGTGCCCCGGCAGGTCGCCGTTACACAAGGTGAACAATCATGGCAGAAGGTACTTTTGGTAATCCGCAGGTAATCGAGGAAGAAGTCGACATCCTCATTATCGGCGGCGGTATGGCCGCGTGTGGCGCCGCGTACGAAATCGGACAGTGGACCGAGGCCGCCAAGGCCAAGGGCCAGAACATCAAAGTAAAGCTCGTGGACAAGGCTGCCATGGATCGCTCCGGCGCCGTGGCCATGGGTCTGTCCGCCATCAACACCTATTGCGGTGAGAACGATCCGGCCGACTACGTGCGCTACGTGCGTAACGACCTGATGGGCATCACCCGCGAAGACCTGGTGTACGACGTCGGCCGTCACGTGGACGACTCGGTGCATCACTTCGAAGAGTGGGGCCTGCCGGTGTGGAAGCAGCCCGGCGACGAAAGCAAGAAGCTCACCGAGGGCGGCAAGCCGGTGCGTTCCGGCAAGTGGCAGATCATGATCAACGGCGAGTCCTACAAGTGGATCGTCGCCGAGGCCGCGAAGAAGGCGCTGGGGATGGAAAACATCCGCGAGCGCGTGTTCATCGTGCGTCTGGTCAACGACAAGAACGACCCGAACCGCGTTGCCGGCGCCGCCGGTTTCTCGGTGCGCGAAAACACCCTCTACATCTACAAGTTCAAGGCCTGCCTGCTGGTGTGCGGCGGCGCGGTGAACGTGTTCCGTCCCCGCTCCGTCGGTGAAGGCGGCGGCCGCGCCTGGTACCCGGTGTGGAACGCCGGTTCGACCTACGCGATGGCGGCCGAGTGCGGCGCTGAACTGACCATGATGGAAAACCGTTTCGTGCCGGCCCGCTTCAAGGACGGCTACGGTCCGGTCGGCGCCTGGTTCCTGCTGTTCAAGGCCAAGGTTGCCAACGGCATGGGCGAGGATTACAACGCCACCCACGGCCACATCATCAAAGACGAGAAGCGCTTCGGCAAATACGGCCAGGGCGTACCGGGCACCTGCCTGCGTAACCACATCATGCTCGAAGAGATGCGCGCCGGCCGCGGCCCGATCATCATGGACACCCCGACGGCGCTCGCCAATCTGTCGAAGAACATGACACCCAAGGAAGTGCAGCACCTGCTGGCGGAAGCCTGGGAAGACTTCCTCGACATGACCATCAGCCAGTGCGGCATCTGGGCCGGCGAAAACATCGAGCCGGACAAGAAGCCGTCCGAAATCATGCCGACCGAGCCGTACCTGCTGGGTTCGCATGCCGGTTGCGCCGGTATCTGGGTCTCGGGCCCGACCGACGTCGGTGCGCCGAAGGAATGGAGCTGGGGCTACCGCTCGATGACGACCGTCAAGGGCCTGTTCACCGCCGGTGACGGCGTGGGTGCCTCGGGTCACAAGTTCTCCTCCGGTTCGCATGCCGAAGGCCGTATTGCCGCCAAGGGCATGGTCAAGTTCGTCATGGACAACAAGGACTGGAAGCCGGAGATGGCGCGCACGGTGCCGGAACTGGTCGAAGAGATCTACCGTCCGGTGAAGACCTTCCTGGAGCACAAGAACTACACCACGGCGATCGACATTAACCCGAACTACATCACGCCCAAGATGCTGCAGTATCGCCTGCAGAAAATCATGGACGAGTATTGCGCGGGTGTGTCGACCTACTACCAGACCAACGCCAAGCTGCTGGAAATCTGCGAGCAGAAGCTCGAGATGCTGAAGGAAGACTCTCTCAAGATGCGCGCCAAGGATCTGCACGAGCTGCTGCGCGCATGGGAGAACTACCACCGCATCCTCGCCGCCGAAGCGCACATGAAGCACATCCAGTTCCGTCAGGAGACGCGCTATCCGGGTTACTACTACCGCGCGGACTTCAACTTTATCGATGACGAAAACTGGAAGGTGTTCGTGAACTCGAAGTACGACCGCAACACTCACAAATGGGAACTGAAGAAAGTCCCGTACGTGCAGCTGGTCAAGTAATCGAGCCGTAATGCTGTAAAGGGGGTCCGGGGCAACCCGGATCCCTTTTGTTTTTAGGTGTAAGATTGCCGGCCCGTACCTGCCGGCCGTATTCAGAGGTGATCCCATGAGCCAGGACTTCAACGATCCGAACATCAAGGACCCGCGTCCGACGAGCCCGGTCGTGCCGGTGAAACTCGGCCTCGACGACAAGATCCAGTTCCGCTGCCGCAAGGGCATCGCCTGCTTCAATAAGTGCTGCGAGAACATCAACATCATGCTCACGCCGTATGACATCCTGCGGCTCAAGAACCGCCTGGGCGTGACGTCACAGGAATTTCTCGACAAGCACGCCGTCGTTTTCGAGATGGACGCCCACGGCCTGCCAGGCATCCGCATGAAAACCAAGCCCGGCAGCGCGGCCTGCCAGTTCCTGACGCCCGAGGGCTGCGGCGTATACGAAGACCGCCCCGCGGCCTGCCGCTATTACGCCCTCGGCGCCACCACCATGCGCGCCAAGGAATCGTCCACGCCGGAGGAATTCTATTTCGTGGTCAAGGAAGAGCACTGCCTGGGCCACGACGAGCCGCGCACGCTGACCGTGCGCGAGTACCGCCAGGAACAAGGTGTCGAGCAGTATGACGAATTGACCCGCGAATGGCGCGATATCATTTTAAAGAAACGCTCCAGCGGCCCGACCGTCGGCGCACCGTCGCCGAGAAGCATGGAACTCTTCTATCTCGCGAGCTACGACCTCGACAACTTCCGGGTATTCATCGCCAGCCCATTCTTCCACGACGTCTACGACATCGAGCCGGCGTATTTTCAGAAGCTGTTGTCCGACGAGGTGGAACTCCTGAAATTCGCATCGCGTTATCTCAAGCAGGTGCTGTTCGGTGAGAAAACCATCCCCGAGAAGCCCGATGCCATCGAGAAGCGCATGAAGCGCCGCGAGGAGATCAATGCGAAGCAGCGGGAGCAGATGCAGAAGGACATGGAAAAAGAGATGGACTCGCCGGAATAAATTCCGCTCCTCTTGAGGCAAAAAAAAGACCCCGCCTCTCGGCGGGGCCTTCGTTTCAAACGCTGCTTTCGCAGTGCCTGGCGTTAAGCCGGCTGAACGTTCGATGCCGACGGACCTTTCGGGCCCTGTTCCAGCTCGAATTTCACCTGCTGACCCTCGGTCAGGCTCTTGAAGCCCGAACCCTGGACA
>DATICK010000315.1:0-2065 GCA_035456865.1 Sulfuricaulis sp. | reverse complement strand
GGCTTCATGATCCAGGGTGGCGGCTTCCGTCCCGGAATGGACGAGAAGGTCAAAGGCCCGGCGATCCGCAACGAAGCCGACAATGGGTTAAAGAACCTCGCTGGCACTATCGCCATGGCGCGCACGCCGGACCCGCACTCGGCGGCGGCGCAATTCTTCATCAACACCGTGGACAATCCCGCGCTCGATCACCGCGATAAAACAACGACGGGCTGGGGATACACCGTTTTCGGGAAAGTGACGAAGGGAATGGACGTAGTGAAGATGATCGAATCAGTCTCGACCCATACCGTGGGACCGTTTCAGAACGTACCGGTGAAGGATGTGGTGATAGAGAAGGTGGAGTTGATTAAAAAATAACTGTCACCCCGACGAAGACCGGGGGTCCAGGAAGTGAATGGTCAAGAGCCGCCGAAAGGCGGCTTTTGACTTTGAAAAGCTAATTTCGGGTGGCGTCGCCCCTGCACCCTGGGTGACTCTTTTTTGCTTGTCCAAAAAAGAGTCACCTGCCGTGGGTCAGCCACCCACAACTACACGCGGCCGGAGGCCGCTCGACTATCGCTACCGTTTCAGTAATCCCTCAACGAGCATGAAGAAAGCGCCGATATCAATGGGCTTGGTGACAAACGCGCGAATGCCGGAACCGCGTGTCTCGACCTCGGTCAGGCGCTCGGCATAGCCGGTGTAGAGAATCACCGGCAGATCGGGACGTCGCGTCAACAGCGTGCGCGCGAGGTCGAGGCCGGTGAGCCGGGGCATGGTCTGATCGGTCACCACGAGATCGTATTTTTCAGGATCGTCGGCGAACAAGGCGCGGGCCTCGACCGGACCCTGTTGCACCGTCACTTCAAGCCCCCAGCTACCCAGCAGCTCGGCCATGAACTCGGCAACGGCCGGCTCGTCGTCCACCAGCAGCACGCGGCCCTTGAGCGGGCGGTTCGCGGATACCGGCTCCGATGTCTCGGCCCGGATTGCCTCGCCCTCCGTGTTTGCCATGGGTCTGAACAGCACATGAAAGCCTGCGCCCCGGCCCGGCGCCGTCTCGACCACGATATGCCCGCCGTGCTCGTGCACGATACCGTGCACAGTCGACAGCCCCATGCCGCTGCCTTTGCCGGTTTCCTTGGTGCTGAAGAACGGCTCGAACATGCGCTCCACGACCTCGGCAGAGATGCCGGGGCCGGTGTCGCTGACGGCCAGCTCGACGTAGGTGCCACGCACCGGCTGGTGACACGATGTGCAGACGCTGTCGTGGTGAGTGATTTTCTTGAGTGCGATATTCAGCGTGCCGGCGCCTTGCATGGCATCGCGCGCGTTGATGCACAGATTCATCAATATCTGTTCAAGCTGCACCGGGTCAAGCAGTACCGCCGGCAACGTGGTGTCGAGCTCGGTGGCGAACTCAATGCTGGACGGGAGCGTGGATCGCATGAGCTTGACCGATTCCTTCACCAGCGGCGGGAGCTGAAGCGCGCGCGGTTCGCCGCGCTGGCCACGCGAGAAGGTAAGCATCTGCTGGATCAGGTCGCGCGCCTGGCGCCCCGAGCGCAACGCGCGGTCGAGATACTTGTCGAGCTTGTCATCGCCTTGGGACGCGACGCGCTCCTGCGCCATCGCGACGTAGCCCATGACGGCGGTGAGGATGTTGTTGAAGTCGTGCGCCACACCGCCGGTGAGGTGGCCGATGGCCTCCATCTTCTGCGCCTGGCGCAGCTGTGCTTCGAGCCGGGCCCGCTCGGCCTCGGCCTGCTTGCGTTCGGTGATGTCGCGCATGATCAGCAGCAGGTGCGGCTCGTTGCCGTAGTGCACCGGCACGCCGTGAACCTCGGCATCGAAGATCGTTCCGTCCTTGCGCTTGGCCCTGGCTTCGGATTTAAGGCTGTGGCCGGAGCTTGCGGCCTCGAAGAACGCCCAGCAGCGCAAGTGACTGTCCGGGTGCACGAACTGGAACGACTCGGCCGCCAGCAACTCCTCGCGCGTGTAACCGTGCAGACGGCAGAACGCCGGATTGGCATCCATGATGCGCCCGTCGGACGTGCACAGGGCCAGCCCGTCGACGGAGGCG
>DATICK010000314.1:0-7744 GCA_035456865.1 Sulfuricaulis sp. | reverse complement strand
CACGATGCTGATTATCGATGAAGCGCAGAATCTGAGCCGTGAAGTGCTGGAACAAATCCGCCTATTGACCAATCTGGAAACCACCAAACAGAAGCTTCTGCAAATCATCCTCATTGGCCAGCCGGAACTGGTGGGCTTGCTGGCGCAACCGGATTTGCGTCAGCTCGCGCAACGCATCACGGCGCGCTATCGCCTGACCGCGTTGACTCGTGAGGAAACCTGTTATTACATCGGTCATCGCTGCCGCGTGGCGGGTGGACGTGCGTTACTCTTTAATATGTCAGCAATGCGCCGTGTGCATGCGCTTTCGGGCGGCATTCCGCGGCTTATCAACATCATCTGCGATCGTTCGTTGCTCGGCGCCTACACACGTGAAAAGACCGTCGTGGATACGGGTATCGTGAACCGCGCCGCTGCCGAAATCGGGCCATTCACCAGATCTTCCCGCTGGCTGACTTGGCGCGTGCTCACCCCTGCAGCCGCTGCGCTGACGGCGGTCCTTATCGCGGCCGGATGGCAATGGTGGCCCGAGTGGATACATCCGCTGTCACCCAATGACAAAGCGGTCGTGGCAGTTTCAGCCGATGCGGCCGCGTCTGCCGATATTGCCGGGGATATCGCGCTTGCCGGGCCGGCTGCTGAACCCCGGGGGGCTGCGACGGTTGGTGCAGTTTCCACCGGGAATCCGTCCAATCCGGCGGCCAAGCTCGAGGCTCTGCTCGCCAATCCCGAACTGGCGACCGACACCGAATCGGCGATGAAGGGTCTGTTCGAGCGCTGGAGTTTGAATTATGCATTGCTGGTGGGTGGAACCGGCTGCGAACGCGCACTGAACGCCGGTTTGCATTGCATTTACAAAACCGGAACATGGAACAATTTGCGCAGCTACAACCGCCCTGCCGTTATCGAACTGCAGGATACCGCGGGTGGCAAGCATCATGTCCTCGTGGCGGAACTGACGGCAGATGCAGTCTCCCTGGTGATAGGCGGACAGCCACACGAATTTCCGGTGAGCGAAGTGGGCCGTTATTGGTTCGGAAAATATCTATTGCTTTGGAAACCACCGATGCCGGAACAGGAGATGCTGCGGCTCGGCGATCGCGGCGATGCGGTGATCTGGCTGCGCGATGCGCTGGCCCGCTACCGGGGTGAACCACTCGCGGCGGAATCGAGTGAAATTTTTGACAAAGAGTTGCAGGCACAACTCAGGGAGTTCCAGAGTCGGCACCGGCTCGTGCCCGACGGCGTGGCGGGACGGATCACCCTGGCCCAGCTGCAAAACTATCTGCCGGGCAAATCGCCCGCGCTGGTGGCCGACGCGGGAACCGCGGAGACGCGCTGAGCATGTCTTACATCCTGGATGCGCTCCGGAAGTCCGAACAGGAACGGCAGCCTGGAACTCCCGCGCGCCCTGGCGGGCCGGTGCATAATGTTTCATTACCGTGGCGCGGCGGGTGGCTAGTAGTGATTGGCATCATTCTTCTGTTGTTCCTGCTGGCCGCGGCGGTGATTATCTGGCATAGCACGGCCAGCCGTATTTCTTCCGTGGCGGCGGTTGCCGTGACGTCTCCCAGCGCAACCCCCGTAGCCGCGCCGCCTGCTGACGAGCCGGTGGTCGTGGCCCCCCCGTCCGTCACGGCGGTGAAGAGGGAGCCCCCGGTTCGCGACCTGGCGGAACAGACACAGGTGCCTGTTCCCGTCACCTCTATAAAGCCGAAGCCCAGTACTGCACTGCGCCGCAAGGTGACGACCATCAAGCAACCCCCCTCGTCACGGGCTGACGGCCCCGCTGTGCTTCTGGAAACGGACAACACTCCGTTGTTGCAGCAGATGCCGCCGGAAATACAGCGCGCCATTCCTCCGATGGCGGTGACAATCCATGTCTATTCTCCGCAGGAGTCTCAGCGGATACTTTTCATCAACAACCATGAATACCACAAGGGCAGCCTGATAGAGGGTGGAGTGCTGGTTGAAGCGATCGTGCCGGATGGTGCCGTCCTGAGTTACCAGGGCGAGCGTTTCAAGCTCCCCCGTCCCCATTAATCAATGACCGTTAACTGCCGACGGCCAAGGACAGCGCTCAGGGAAAATTGAAAAGCTTGGCAAACTCCGCACGCTCTTCGTCGCTCATGGCGAGCGCAGGAATCAGCTGTTCGCTCGACGGGAATTCATAACCACAGCGACACCGCGCTGCAGCGATGGTCACCGACGCTGTGCAATTCGGACATTCCTTTTTGTCCCGCGGAGCATACAGGCGGGGCGCAGACTTTGCGGTAATGATAGGTGTTGTTTGCGGTGGTTTGGGTTCCGTCACCGGCACCATGCGCACTTCTTTATTGATTTCCTTGATAACCGGAGTCGATTGAACATTTTTGGCGCTCAGGATTTTCTCTGCCTTGGCGGCCTGCGCCTGTCGGAAGGCGGGATTTGGTGTCGCCGTTTGTGCCGGCGGTGCTATATCCGGCTTCCTGGGTTGAGCCACGGTTGACGGAGGTTTCTTGAGAGCGGTTGCAACCACCTTAGCCTGGTGTTTCGGGCGCACAGGTGGCGGCGTTGCCGTGGTTACCACCTCAGTCAAGACCGGTATCGGTTTGCGTGTAATCCGCGCCTGGGGTTTTGCGGCGACTGCTTTCAATGCCGTCGCCCGTTTTCTCGCGGGAGCGACCACGGGGGCAGGGGCAGCAGGCCGGACCGTGGACAACAGAGCCTTTTTCATTTCCGCCACGCGCGCGGATTGCGCCGCCAGTGCGGACTCGGCCAACTGCACTTCATGAATCGCAGATGCAATGTGATCGGATTTGCCCGTATTCGACGGATCGCGCGCAAATTCGGCTTGTGAGGTTTTGACAGCTTTGGCGGCCTGTTCAACGCGTGCCGCGAGGTAATTTTCGTAGAGTTCCTCGGCTTTCAGCCGGATCTCTTCCGAGGAAAGCACTGCGTCCGTATCGTCGTGGTCAAGATGATGTCCACATGAACATTCACGGGTATCCAGTGGAACCGTGGCCATGCATTCTGGACAGACCTTCTGGAATATACTTCTTGCCGTCACATGACATCCTTGCCAACTGAGGTAAAAAGCAACAACTATGTCTTCAGAAAATTATAGGCCCCGTGCCGGTAACATGGGTTGACGCGACGATATCTGGAGTTGCCCGCCCGACAGATGGTGCCGAGATTTGGCCGGCGGATATCCGCTCATCCTGAGACAAGGCCATGGAATATTGCCCGGTTTCCGGCTCTTCAGGGCCGCCTGCCGCAACCTGTCTGGCGATATTGTTTCCGGATACAATGCATGCGCTGTTCCCGACCACAAGGTTCTCTGACATCATAGCCGCCGCATGATCATGCCTGACTCCCGAGCACAGGTGGCGGCGGCGTTCAACCGTGTTGCCGCCGGTTACGATAACCCTGCATCGCGTTTCTTTTCATTCTGCGCCGATCGCCTGATCGTCTGCCTCAAACCGGCGCGCGGGTCCAAGATTCTCGATGTGGCGACCGGCACCGGGGTGGTGGCCATGGCCGCTGTACAGGCCGTTGGGCACGAAGGCAGGGTCATGGCGATAGACCTGGCCGAGGGGATGCTCGATCGCTTGCAGGAAAAAATCGATAAATTCGGCATCCCCAATATCGACTTGCACGTGATGGACGCGGCCGCGCTGGATTTCCGCCGTGGGTATTTCGATCATGTTGTCTGCTCCTTTGGTATTTTTTTTCTGCCCGACATGTGTGCGGGGCTCCGGGAATGGGCGCGGGTGACAAAACCGGGCGGCCGTATCCTGTTCACTGTTTTCGGGAAACAGGCCTTCCAGCCGATGATGGAATTATTCATCCGGCGGATCGAGAATTTCGGCGTGGTTGCGCCGGACAAAGACGCACCCTTCGCCGCCATGCGTCTCGCCGATCCTGAACACTGTCGTGATTTGCTGAGTGGCGCTGGTCTCAAGGACATCGAGGTGCACACCGAGCAGCTTGGCTATCACCTGAAAGACGAAGCCGAGTGTTGGGAAGTCATCTGGAACAGCGGCATGCGTGAATGGGTTGAGAGGATCCCTTCGGACCGGCACGAGTCGTTTCGCGCCGAACACCTGGCGGACGTGCGCCCGCTCGTGGGCGAACAGGGTTTGTGGCTGAATGTGGAAACGATTTTTGCTTCCGGGATAAAGCCGTCAGGCGCTTAATCCAGATATTCAGCGAAATCTCACAGAAGCACCCGGTATTTTTGCAGTCGCTTGCGCATCAGCTGGCGCTGAATTTTCCAAGGCTGATTCCACGGAAGTCCCGATTTCATCAGGGCCCGGCACAGCTTCAGCATTCCACCGATATCGTCGAGGTGCACAAACTCCGGCGCCGGGCCGCGAACGGCACGATAACCCGTTCCACCTTCGAATCCTTCGTTATGGTAGTTGCCCAGCGGTACCGAAATTCCAATCGCGGGGAGTCCAAAAACAGTGGCTGCTGTCGCCTCGCAGGCGCCGCCATCCATGATACGGCGCTGGTGCCGTTTCGGCAGCGCCTTCTGCGCCACGTCGGACAGTACCTTGAGATAGCCCGGATGAAACACGGTGCGCCGGTCGCCCAACCGCACCACGGGCCCCTTGCCGACGAGCGCGTTCGGTAACGTGCGCGATGTCTCGAGGCTGACACATAATACAGACCGGCGCGCCACGGAAAGCCATCCCTGATCAAGATGGCCAATTGCACCGATGAAGCCGACTTCTTCCGCTCGCGTGAGCAGGCCGATGAAGGGCGGCGCTTTCCGGCGGCGACCGCCATACAGATCCATCGCGGTGCGCAGAATGGCGAATACGCCCACGAGATCGTCGGCGGCCTTGGTGTAAAGTTTTTTTCCGGCGCGCCATACCGGCGAGCGGAACATGAGCCCCCCGTATAGCGCGCCCGCTTTCGGCCGCGGAGTTCTTGCGGGGCTGGTGACGCGCACTTCGGCGGTATCGATCGCGTGCCGTGATTTGAGAAGGCGCACATGGCTGAGCCGGCCTTGCGCCCATTCACCGTCGCGGGTTGCCAACCATACGCGGCTTCCGGCGAGATGCCGCACCGGCGATCCACCGTGCCATTTTATCCGGAGACGTGTCGGCGACACCCAGCGGGCTCCGTGAAACCCGGGATGATCCATGTGCGCGATGAAAACGCGAAGTGGCTCCTTGCTCCTTTCGCTCACTCGTTGCCGGTACTCGGCGGGCGATCTGACGCCGATAGCAATATTGCCGACAGGATCGCGGAGATAAGGCACCTTCGCTCGGTCAAGGAGACGCGTCACCATTGCTATTACGTGTTCCTCACGGAAGGGCGCGGTAGGTTGTCTCAGGAGATCGGTCAGGAGGGCATAGTCACGTGCATTCATGGCGCGCGACTATAGCCTTCCTTTTATGAAAACAACAGGCTTGGTATGCAACAAGGAAAACATAATGCGCCATACTAGAAATATGCGCACTTGTGCTTGTGCCAAGGGAATGATCGAATTTTGTCTGGCACAAAGCCTCGGGTAAAATGGTGCCGTTATCAAATAGCATGGCGTTTGCCGCTCCGTACTTACCCTGTTTCATCCTAACTATAAAAATGCATTACTCCTTCATCTTTGACGTCAACGAAACGGATTTCTCCGAAAAAGTACTCGACGCCTCCCATAAGCAACCGGTATTGGTGGACTTCTGGGCCGACTGGTGTCCGCCCTGCAGATTCCTGACCCCGGTGCTGGAGAAGGTAACTCAGGGCTACCGGGGGGAGGTGCTGCTCGCCAAAGTGGAGGTGGACGACAATATGCATCTCGCCGGGCGTTACCAGTTGCGTGGCTTTCCCACCGTCATCCTGTTCATTCAAGGCCAGGAAGCCGGTCGTTTCAGCGGTGCCCGAACGGAACCTCAGGTTCGCGCGTTTATCTCCGGACTCGCACCCGCCCTCGCGTCACGGGAGGCGGGTGCCTGAGAGAGACTCGTCGATCTTGAGGCGGATGGTGCGACGTTCGCCCGATTCCGTCGTGGAGCTCTCCAGGATGGCACGATCGATTTCGTTGCGATGGCCGAGGATCGCGCCCAAGTCGTTCCATTCACCGAGTTTTACCTCGACAGTGGTGGTGAGTTCCTGAAAGTCCTGACAAATTCGTCTGGAACGAATTTGGGCGCGCGTGGCGCGCCCGCAGGACGCGGACCATGAATGGTCCGCGTCAAAATCGGCGGGGCTGGTGGCAGGGTCGCGCAGCGTCGACAGGCGCGGCGTAATCTCCATCAGCACACGGTCCCCGCGCACGCGTGGCAACACGTCGAATCCGGTCGTGACGTCCTGAAGTTCGATACCCTGGGCAATCAGGATCTGGCCACGACCGAGCGCCAGAATCTCTTTTACATGCGGCACGGATTGACCGATACGGATAGAGGTGCGTTGACCATCCAGCACCATGACCGTCTGGGTGAATTCATTCCGGCCGGCCGTCGTGCGCCGGTCGGCGCGAAGCCGAAGATTGTCTTTTAGCACGACGAGTCCGCGATTATCGGGAGATTTTTCGGGAAATTTGATGCGAGTCTTGTCGCTAATCCGGACTTCCCCCTCGACGGAATGGGAAGTGGTGTCGCGATCATCCGTCACCCGTTGCTCCACCGTGATGCGCAGTTGCCGTTGCGCCACGTCCAGTTGAGCCAGCAGGCGCTCTATTTCCTTCAGATTTTTGTCCGGAGTGCGAATGATCAGACGGTAATCGATGCCGCTCAGCGCGTCTTCCGGTCCGAGCAGGGGGCGAATCAGGGGGATGATTTCGTCGGCCGGACGGTGCTTCAGTTGAACAACGCGCGCCTCCTCCGCGCTGACGACGGCAAGCGCGAGCAGGGCAGTGAGCGCGACCAGCAGGGCAGCGACGATCGGCCTGCCTCGATCCATGTCAGTCCGTGTCGGGGCGGCGTGCTTCCGTGAAATGACGCTGCCAGTAAGAGTCGTCAAATCCCGCCACGTAAACTTTTTTGCCGCTGGAGGGCGCGTGCACGAAGCGACTGTTGCCGATGTACAGCGCCACATGCGAGGATCTTCGGCCTTCCTGCGTGAAAAACAGGAGGTCGCCGCGTTGCAGTTTGCTGCGCGAAACCGGGCGCGTTACGCGGCGCAACTCGTCGGTTCCGTGCGGCAGATTCACGCCGCTACGCCCATAGCTGTACTGAACGAGACCGCTGCAATCGAATCCGGCCGGGGTGTTGCCGCCGTAGCGGTAGGGTTTGCCGACCATGGCCAGGGCGAGATTCGCCGCGCGGTTTCCGGTCGTCTCGGATGGATTCTCAACGGGAACATGTCCGCACGCCGCCAGGGCGTAAAGGATCGGTATCAGGAAAAGAACGCGAGGAAAGCGGGCTGACATCGATGGTACGGAAATCACAGTCCCGTCGAATGCAGGGAGGGGATCGGTTCGCTACGGTCCCATAATTCATTGAAGCGCCGCGCAAGCAGTACGGCATCATGAGTATTGTGAGAGTCCGCGACACAGTCGGGTTTGGCGACGTCCTGCTGATGCAGGAAACCCCGGTGATCGATGACAAGGAACATTTCGCGAATACCGAGATGCTCTTCGGCGACCTGGTGCATGTGGATGAAATCGCTCAGCCGTCGGCACAAGCCGACGAGACGGTCGTTGTCGCGCAAAACCTGTTCCGTGTCTTCCACCACGATGCGCGCGAGGTTGTTGCGGTGGCGCGCGGCGAAACTGGCGAGTGCGCGGGCAAAGCGAGGGGTGTTGAATAATGCACCA
>DATICK010000313.1:0-8897 GCA_035456865.1 Sulfuricaulis sp. | reverse complement strand
GTGGGGTTTCGCCCCTTCGTTTACCGTCTCGCGCGGCGGCTCGGCCTGCACGGCTGGGTGCGGAATGAAACCGGTACGGTCGAGTTATATGTGCAAGGCGCGTCCGCGGCGCTGCTGGAGTTTCAACGCGCGCTGATCGAGGAAGCGCCCCCGCTGGCGCAACCGAAGATTTCAGCGCGTGCTTCCGTGGAACCGCAGGCCCTGGAGGCATTCGAGATTCTTCCCAGTCGGGAAGGCGCCAAGGCACGCATCCATGTGCCGCCGGATTATTTCGCCTGTGACGATTGCCTGCGCGAACTGCACGACCCGGACAATCGCCGTTACCGCTATCCGTTCATCAATTGCACCCAGTGCGGGCCGCGTTACACACTCATCCGGAAACTTCCCTACGACCGTCCCAACACCACGATGGCAGAATTCGCGATGTGTCCGGAGTGCATACACGAATACGAGAACCCGGTCGACCGTCGTTTTCACGCGGAACCGCTCGCCTGTCCCGCATGCGGGCCGGTGCTGTATTTTGTCTCCCCGGCGGGCGCCGATATCAGGGGCAACGCCACGGCACTGGCGGAAGCTGTTAAGGCGCTGCGCGCGGGCAAGATCATTGCCGTAAAAGGCGTTGGCGGCTATCACCTGATGTGCGATGCGCACAACGATATCGCCATCGCGCGGCTGCGCGCGAAAAAGCCGCGTCCGCACAAGCCACTCGCCGTCATGTTTCCGGTGCAGGGCGAGGATGGACTGGACGCCATACGCGCGGTAGCGGAATTGACACCGGAACACGAGCGCTGGCTGCGCGACCCGATGCGACCAATCGTCCTCGTGAGCAAAAAACCGCACGCGCCGCTGTCACCGCGGGTGGCACCGAGCCTCAAGGAGATTGGCGCGATGCTGCCGTACAGTCCCCTGCATCATCTGCTGCTCGAGGATTTCGGCGGACCGCTGGTCGCCACCTCGGCCAATATCAGCGGCGAACCGGTGTTGACCCAAAATAATGAAGTAACTGAACGGCTCGCGCACGTCGCCGAAGCATTTCTGCATCATGACCGCCCGATCCTGCGCCCGGCCGACGATCCCGTGTTCCGCGTCATCGCCGGGTATGCTCGCCCGTTGCGTCTTGGGCGCGGCAACGCGCCGCTGGAACTCGCCCTGCCGTTCCGGCTGGACCAGCCACTGCTTGCCGTTGGCGGGCACATGAAAAATACGGTGGCGCTCGCCTGGGACGACCGCGCCGTGATCTCGCCGCACATCGGCGACCTCGACGCGCCGCGCAGTTTGGCCGTGTTCGAGCAAGTCATCGCCGATCTGCAGGCGCTCTACGGAGTGCGCACCCGGTCCATAGTTTGCGACGCGCATCCCGTATACGTCAGTTCGCGCTGGGCGCGACGCACCGGCGTTCCGGTGAACACAGTGCTGCATCATCATGCGCATGCCTCCGCGCTTGCCGGTGAGCATCTGGACGTGAAAAACTGGCTGGTGTTCACCTGGGACGGCGTGGGGTATGGCGGCGATGGAACGCTATGGGGCGGTGAAACGTTGTTGGGTTCGCCGGGCGCGTGGCAACGCGTCGGCAGTCTGCGGCCTTTTCATGTGCCCGGCGGGGAAAAAGCCGGGCGCGAACCGTGGCGCTCGGCGCTGTCGCTTTGCTGGGAGGCCGGTATCGAATGGAAACAGTGCCCCGAGGACCCGATGCTGGCGCATCACGCGTGGCAGCGCCGGCTGAACTGTCCGCAAACCACCGCGGCCGGGCGCTTGTTCGACGCGGCCGCGGCGTTAACGGGCTTGAATCACCGCTCCAGCTACGAGGGCCAGGGCCCGATGATGCTCGAAGCGGCGTGCACAGACGCAAAGGCCGAAGCCATTCCGCTGCCGATGACGCTCAACCGTCAGGGAATCCGCGAAACCGACTGGGCCCCGCTGCTGCCGTTCCTGATGAATGAAAAACATTCTCTCGCCGAACGCGCCGGCAGGTTCCACGCCAGCCTGGCCCGGGCCATCGTGGCACAGGCAAACGCGGCGCGCGAGGAGCATGGTGAACTGACCGTGGGGCTGAGCGGCGGCGTATTCCAGAACCGCGTACTGACAGAACATGCGCTGACACTCCTGCGCGCCAGCGGATTCGACGTGCGGCTGACGCATGAAATCCCTTGCAACGACGCCGGTATCAGCTTCGGCCAGATTATCGAGTTCAGGATGAAACCGGCATGAATGCCAAACCGGAAACGCTCGATGCCAAATACATCACGCTCGCTCATGGCAACGGCGGACGCCTGATGCGCGAACTGATCGAGCGGGTGTTCGCTCCGCATCTGGCCAATACGCTGCTGGACGTTCAGGCCGACGCCGTCCCGCTGCCGACGCCGGAGGGTGAGATCATGTTCACCACCGACGGGTTCACCGTGCAACCGCTGGAGTTTCCCGGCGGCGACATCGGTTCGCTGGCGGTGCACGGGACGGTGAATGACCTCGCCGTGGCGGGTGCGACGCCGCTTTATTTCAGCCTCAATGCCTTCATCGAGGAAGGCCTAGAGGTGGCACAGCTCGAGCGTGTCATCGCGAGCCTTGGGCGTGCCGCGGAGGCGGCCGGTGTGCGCATTGCGGCCGGTGACACCAAGGTGGTGCCGCGCGGCGAGGGCGGCGGGCTCTACCTCGCTACCACCGGCGTCGGCGTGCGTGACAAAAAATTACGCCTCGGGATGGACCGGATATGCGACGGTGACGCCATTCTCATCAGCGGTCCGGTGGGCGATCACGGCGTCGCCGTGATGCTGGCGCGCGAGGAATTCGGCATGCGCGGCGACCTGCAGTCCGATTGCGCGAGCGTGCTGCCCCTGACCCAGGCGCTGCTGCCCTTCTCCGGCCTGCGCTTTATGCGCGACCCTACCCGCGGGGGACTGGCGATGATCGCGCATGAAATCCGCCGCGCCACGGGCTTCGGCATATATATGGATGAAAATGCGATTCCGGTGCGCGAGGCAGTGGCCTCGGTATGCGAGATGCTCGGTTACGATCCGCTGTATCTCGCCTGCGAGGGAAGAGTGCTCGCGGTGGTAGCCCCGGACCAGGCGCCGGCGGCGCTCGCCGCGTGGCGCGCCCTGCCCCTGGGCCGGGACGCCGCGTTGATCGGCAAGCTGGACAAAAGCAAACGTTTTGTGGTGATGCAAACCGCGCTCGGCGGCGAGCGCATGCTGGACGAACTGGAAGACGACCCGTTGCCGCGTATCTGCTAGGTCGCGGGGCTTTCGCCCTGCAGACCGGTGACTTTGCGCCCCAACCTTCGACCGGGTTTACCTTTGTCTGAACTTCCGCCCCATGACAGAACCGATCTCTGCCATGAACGAGAGGTAATGCAGCTACCACGCCAACCAGATGCTGACAGGGAAAACTGCACATTTCCGCAGAGCTTTTAAGACTTCAGGCTGGAATCTTGGGCGCGAGAAGCAAACGCAAATGACAATTATCGGGGCAATGCGCGGGCAGTCCGCTATCGCTGTCGGACGGGGGTCGGTGTCGATGAGGGAGGCCGCGATCCCGAGATCGCGGAATAGAAGCTGACGCCGCTTCGCCCGCCCTGTTTGACGCGGTACATCGCGGCGTCAGCCAGCCGCAGCAGCGTCTGCGGATTGTTGCCGTCGTCGGGATAAGTGCTGATGCCAATACTGGCTCCGACGGTGTGCGTGCCTCGCTGGCTCACCACCGGCTGCGACAACATGTCGAGCAGCTTGCACGCCACGATATAGATGTTCGAAACGTCATCGAGATCAGCGAGTAAAACGCTGAATTCGTCGCCCCCGATGCGGGCGACGATATCCGTCTCACGCATCATTTTCTGCATGCGGTCGCTGAGTACTTGCAGCAGTTCGTCGCCGATTACGTGCCCATAGGTGTCGTTGACAGGCTTGAATTTATCGAGGTCGATATACAATACCGCCAGCCGATGCCCCTGGCGGCGCGCGCGTGCCATCGCCTCGCGGCAACACCGCTCGAACTCCGCCCGGTTCGGCAGGCCCGTCAGCTGATCGTGGGTCGCGAGGTGCTTGAGCCGCTCCTCATGGGCCTTGTGTGGCGAAATGTCATTGAACACCGCAATGTAGTGGCTGACCGCGTCGCGCCGCTCGTCGTGCACGGCGCTCAGGCTCAGGCGCATGGTATACAGTTCGCCGTTCTTGCGCACGTTCCAGACCTCGCCTTCCCAGCGACCCGCGGCCAGCGCATCCGCCCAGATGGAATAGAGCGTCGGTCCGGGAATTTTCAGCGTCTGCGGGCGGGTCAACAGATGACCAACGACCTCTTCCGGCGTGTAACCCGTGATTGTCGTGAACGCGTGATTGACCGCGACGATGCGCCGTCCGGTGTCCAGGATCATGATGCCGTCTGCGGTGTGCGCAATCGCGTTGGCCAACAGGCGGTAGCCTTCTTCGGCACGCCGGGTTTGGGCCAAGATACGCGCGGTCATGTAGATGCCGAGGACAACCAGGATCGAAACGATTGTGGAGACGGCCCACGTCAGCGCGGATCTCAGCGACCGCACCGCCTCGCCGAGTGTGGCGGTGAAAAAACCCTCCAGCGGCTTCATACCCGCGTCAACGGCGCGAACCTGATGAAGGATCGCCTCAATCCGTTTCGCGGACGACGAACCGTTGGATATTTCGGCGCGCAGATTGCCGCCCAAGTGCTGCAACTGAACGATGTATGCGTCGCTTTCCATCCATATCGACACTGCACGCTTGAAGAAGGAATATCCTGCGCAACACCGGTAAAGGCGGATCATGCCAGGAATATCGTGGGGGTGATTGCCGCCCTCCAGTAAGCCGGCATAGGCCTTGGCATAATCGTAGTCGGGCTTGTCCATTTCGATCCGTGCCTGGCGATCGCTCAGCGGAATCGAGAGCGCCTGCCGGTAACGTTCGTAATACGCCGGGTCGCGAATCTGGGCGTACAGCGTGAGCGAGTAGATCGCGTCGCGATGCGCATTCGACCACAGGCCCTCGCCAGTCACGTAGGCGCGGGCGGCGGACAGGGTCTCCATCGCACCCAGCGTCAGCAGCAGGGAGATAATAATGATGCAAGGAAAGACGCAGATGACGGGAACAAACCGCCTCACCAGCGTGGCATGCTTCGATATGTTGAGGACATCCTGCATAGCGATCCCTCGCTTCCGCCGATCGGACCACCAGCACAGAATCCCGCTTGACCCGCCAATCGCCAGTGGCTTTCGGCCTCTTGGTTTAATTCTAGCCCAGATAATTCGGGGCTGACCGAGATGGCCCGATATACGGCTGAAAGAGAATTATCAGCGGCGAAACGCGGGGAATTTCACGCAAGGATATTGTGAATATGACGGGACTTTTGTGGTTTTGTCTGCTGACAATTTATCGCGGCATCAAGCTGACTTCACAATCGCTACCACAAACAGAGTCCACGCGGCGATGAACGAAATACCGCCGATGGGCGTCACTATTCCAAACCAGCGCAGGCCACTCACGCTCAGCACATAAAGACTGCCGGAAAAAAGAATAATGCCGGCCAGCATCAACGAGCCGGACCACTTGAGGTAGACCGTATCCGCTATCTGTGTCGCTACCAACCCCACCGCCACCAAGCCCAGCGCATGAAACAGATGGTAGTAAACACCCGTCTGATACACCGCCAGCATCTCCATGGACAGCCTTGCTTTCAGCGCATGTGCACCAAAGGCGCCAAGCAGCACAACGAGCGCGGCGTTAAAGCCACCGAGAATCAGAAACAGTTTTGCGGTCTGCGGCATGGGGAAGTTAGTATACGATCAAGCGACCGCGCGGGCTAATCCCGCTCCCTGATGTTCCAGAATTTTTGCATGGCCAGATAGGTAAACGACGCCGACCAGCCGATGAGCAGTAAACCGTTCAATGCCTCAATGCCGGTAATCAGGCGCAGAGGTCCCAGCGGATAGATATCACCCAGACCGATGGTGGTATATGTTTCGGAGGAAAAATAAAGATAAGACGAGAAACTGTCAGAAAACTTGCCGCCAAAGTTTCCGAGATCAAAATGATCCTTGAGATAGTAATAAGCCAGCGCGTAGAAGCCGATCTCCAGCAAGTGGCCAGAAAATGTACCGAACAGTATCACGAGTAACCTCGCCCGCGGCCGGATCCGGATTCGGGGAACGTAGGCTGACAGCAAGCGCAATACTTCGTAGTGCGTGAATGTGCTGAGAATGACCAGCAGCGCCGCAAGGATGGATGCGATTAACATGACTGGTTCATTTCTTCATTGCGTACGCCTGCATGGCTCTTTCGATAGTGACGTTGTAAATTTTTTACTATGACACGCCGGAACAGCATAAGTTTCCGTCTCCGCCGGTGCGGGTCAGAAATAATACGCACCTCTTAAATACACCGACTTCCCCGTGGAGGCATAAGATGAAGTGTGCGCCACCGGCACGCCGCCATATTCCGTCCCTCTGTTCCCGGACGGCAGATTGGCTCCAGCCATCAATTGCACGTTTTGTTGCCAGTCGTACACCCCACGAAGTTGGAGATACTTGCTGCCGTCAGACAAATTGGCGATCAGGTTGGAATACAAATTGAACAGTGGTGTGAATTCGACCTGCAGCCCGAGCGCGGCATAGTCGCGCGCGAGCGTGAACAGTTCGCCGCGCGCGATTCGTTCGCTGAGTTCGGTATTGGGCTTGGTGTAATTCGCACGATCGGATTCGCCGACGCCGTTGAGGAAATATTCGACATAGCCGTACACGTTCTTGCCGCCCCACATCCACGAGTAGTCCAAGTTGGTCACGAGCGAGGCGGCGTTTCCGCCGTCTTCGAGACTGGTGTAACTGAGATCCATGCGCCACACTGCCCCGCCAACGCTTTTCACGACGCCGAGACCCGCCAGGTTCTCGGCGAAATGGCGCGCGGCAAACAGATCGACATCGACGCCGGTAAAACGCAAACGGTACTTGAGGGCATAGGAACTTTGATCGCTTTCCACACGATCCGTCGCCGGGTCGCGTCGCGGCACAACCATCGCCTCCACGTCGTTCTTCCCGCTCACCAGCCACTGGCCGTAAAGCATGTCTTCCCCGGCTTTGTAATCCTTGTCGATGGCGATCGGCGAAAACGGATTGACGAAATCGAGCGGTTGGAACACCAGACCGTTGCCCCAGGTCACCGCCTGGCGCCCGACGCGCAACGTCTGGCGCGCGCTGCTGTACCCGACGTAAAGCCGGTCGAGGCGCTGCACCGCATCGAGGCGGTCGCGCTCCTCGGTTTCGTGGGTAAGATCGAACAACTGCCGGCTGTCGTCCGGCAAGCCGCTCGGGGTGCGAAACAGCGGGATGCCGGCCGCGGCGATGTGCCGTCGCGCCTCCAGAGTGTCGCCGGCGACGGCGAGGAGTTCGTAATGCGCCACATACTCCCACGAACCGGCACGGTTTTCCGCCTTCAGACGCAGGTCGAGGTTCTGATCGTGCGCCGGATCACCGCCAAAAACGGCATTGATATCGTCGGGGCGGTAATCGGTATAGGTGTACTGGAATTTAACGTGGCCACCGAACTGCCAGTCATCGGCCATAACCGGCGCGGTAGAGAGCAATGCGACGAGAAGCAGCGCCCGCCCGAAACCCATCATCCGCTGTTGCCCATGCGCCCGAGCACGCGTTCGACAGTCGAACCGCGCGCCACACATTCGCTCGCGCCCGCCGCCTTGGCCGCACGGAAACCCTCCGCGTCGACGTGCGGCCCGAAGGCGAGGATATCCGTGGCCGGAAACTGCTCGCGCAACTTCCGGATATGCCCGACCGCATCACGCGCCGTCAGGTCCACCACGATCAGGTCGGGGGTGTCGGCGGTATCGCGCCGCAGCATCTGCGACCCGGCAACCTTCCAGCGCGACTCGATGCGCACGCGGCTCATGAGGTCATCGCTCCATAAAAGGATTTTCATTTTCTTTTCTCGAAATAAATACGGGTCAATCACGCCGGACGTCGTCCACGATCCGGCCGTCGCGCAACGTGATCAGTCGCCGCGAGAAATCCATCACCAGCTTGTCGTGGGTGGAAAAAATGAAGGTCACATTGTGCTCGGTGTTCATGTGCACCAGCAACTCCATGAGCGCCTGCGCGGTCTTCGAGTCGAGATTGGCGGTCGGTTCGTCGGCAAGCACCAGCGACGGCTCGGAGACGATGGCACGCGCGACCGCGACGCGCTGTTGCTGGCCGCCGGAGAGTTCGCCCGGGCGGCGGTCGGCGAGCTCGCTCAAGTCCACTTCCTTGAGAATTTCCATCGCCTTGTCGGCGCGTTCTTGCGCCGCGACGCCCTGCAACTGCATGACGAACTCGACGTTCTCGCGCGCGGTCAGCACCGGGATCAGGTTGTAAGCCTGGAACACGAAACCGATTCGCTCCAGCCGCAGCCTCGCGAGCATGCCCTTGTCGAGCGTGGCGAGCACGATGCCGTCAACCTCCACCTCGCCACTCGTGGGCTTGTCGAGCCCGCCGATGAGATTGAGCAGCGTGCTCTTGCCGGAACCGGACGGGCCGGACAGGCACAGGAAATCCTTCTTCGGGACTTCGAGGTTGATGTCGGCGAGCGCCTGGACGGCGACGGCATCCTGGCGGTACACCTTGCTCAGCCTGCGACAGACGACAGTGTTGTCCATGTGTTTCAAGCCCTCGTTATCGCTTCCACCGGCACGTAACGCGATGCGCGCCACGCCGGATAAAGACTCGCCAACACCCCGAGCACGATTACTATGATGTTGGCGGCGGTGACGTCGCCCGCGGCCAGCGCCGGGTACATGACCGGGCTCATGCCCACCATCTCCAGGCCTTCCGCGAACATCGAGAGGTCGATGCCGCCCTTGAGGCCCACCACGCTCAACCACGATGTCAGGTTGCCGAGCAGCAGCGCGAT